>NZ_DGMH01000047.1:8872-33984 GCF_002388305.1 Sulfitobacter sp. UBA4523 | reverse complement strand
CGGCGGGCAACCCCAGAGTATCAAGCCGCGCCCGCATATCAGCGGTGTCCTGCATCAACTGTGCTTCGCGTTTGGGCAGGTCGGATTGTCCCGCCTCTACCTGACTTTTCTTGAAGGCAAGCGCATCAACATCAGCCCCTCGCGCCAAATCATCCGCGTTGACGGCGACCTCGTCTCGCGCGGCCCGCAATGCGTGCACTTCGGCGACGGACCGTTCCCTTTCGGCAACAAGTGCGATCCGTTTCGTCATCATTTTAATCAAGTCTTCGCTGTCGAACTCCAGCGTCATGGGATAATGCGCGATAGGGGTAAGCTGTGCCTCTAGGGTTTTCCATTCTGTCGCCAATGGATGCGCATCAAGTATAGCCTCCAGCCGCGTTTTCTGAACGGAAAGCTCGGACTTGGCGGCGCGCAGACGTTGCTCTTCGGTTTGGGTGGCGTCCCGCGCAAGACGCAGATCGCGAAACGCGGCGGCGCTGACGTCATGATCCTTGATCTGCTGAACCAGTTCTGCATGCGCAGCCTTCAGCGCCGCGAACTCTGATTTTGTACCGCCTTTTAGATAAAGGTCACGATTGCCCTGCTCCACCCGCCCCAAGACCTGCGACAGATCGCTGATACCCGCCGCGGCAGAGAACAGCAGCTTCCCGATATCCCCCTCGCTTTTGGTAATCTCTTCGCCGCCGGCTTCGATTGTTTCATCGTCGAGACACAGCAGACTTTGGTATTCCTTTTGCGACACACCGCGCAGCGCCGCAGACAGCAAAGCATCGGGCACAGGTTGGCCCGCCCCGTCCACAAGATTGCCCGAGCGCTTGGGCAACCGGGACAGCTGGTGGATCTGCCCCTCAATATCGACGGTACCGCTGACGCGCAGGTTCGCGCGGGGGTGTTTGAAGGCATAGGGTTCACGCGCTGCAAAACCGTAAAGCAGCCGCAGATACCCCTCCATCAGGGTGGTTTTGCCCGCTTCATTCCGGCCAAAGACGATATGAAAGTCCGATCCGTTTGCGGGGCGCGCGCCGAAATCCAGCACGCGGTCGGTAAAGTGACCAAATCGGTCCAGCGCAAGCTGCTCCAGCCGCATCATTCGCCCGCTCCTCGCATCTGCGCGGCCATGGTCAACACCGCCTCGTCGGTCAGCTGCCGCAATAATGCCTCTTGCGCCTCTGCATCCGGTGCGAGGGCGCGGCGCTGATCAGCAGGCAATAGGCCAAGGATCTGGCTCAACTCTTGCTGCAACCTGTCCCGAGTGGCGGGTTCCTTGGCGATGTCCGTCATCAACTGCTGTACCTCGGCCACAGCACCATCCACCGCATCCTCAGATACAGCCGTTACATCCACCGACATCTTCTCGATCCACAGATCACCGATGCTTTCTGCGATTTCGTCGGCTTGAGCGCGCCAAACATCCGCCAACTGGCGTATCTGCCACGCCAGTGCCGTTTGCCCCGTCAACCGCAACCGCAAGATCGCCGCGCCCCGCCCGGCCTGTGCCTGAAACGCCGACCGCAGTTTGCGGCGCAGATCTTCGTCAGTCTCCGCCCCCGTCACATCGCAATCACAGCGGCGGAATTCCACGACCGAGGTCGCCACTTCGGAAACCGAGATCTTGCCATCCTCGATCGTCAGCAGGCTAGCGGACTTTGGCCCCGCCTCCCCGATATCGCGCCCTTGCGGCATGCCCGGCATCACGATCCAGGGGTCTTCGCTGTGCACCGCGCGTTTGTGAACATGCCCCAACGCCCAATAATCAAACCCAGCCCCCGCCAGTTCGCCGACCGACACAGGCGCATAAAGATCGTGCCCCTCGGCCCCCGCGAGAGAGGTATGCATCATCGCAATATTAACCGCCCCTGCCTCTGGCACGGTATACTTCGGCAGCAGGCTTTCCGGCGCGTGACGGTCGCGAAAGCTGACGCCGTGAATATAGACGGGGTGGTCCGCCAACTGAACTTTCTCGCCCCGCCCGTCGAACACATGCACGTTCGGCGGCAGGTCGATCTCCCCCGCGATCAGGTTTTCCGCGTCATGGTTCCCCTTGATATAGAACACCCGCACGTCAGCCTGCGCCAAACGATGCATCTGCGCGGCGAGATACGCGGCGGTTTTCGCGCTACGTTCTTGCCCGTCATAAAGATCGCCCGAGATCAGAAAGGCGCTGACCCTCTCGTCGATGCAATATTGCACCATCGTCTCAAGCGCTTGCCGGCTGGCGCCGCGCACCTGCGCGGCCAGACGGTCATCCTTCATCGCCAAACTACGAAGCGGTGAATCTAGGTGAAGATCGGCAGTGTGCAGAATACGAAGGGTCACGGACGGAGGCCACCTTGTTCACGGAAAACGCTGCGGTCTTTGTCACGTAGTTCACAATCCGTTGCAACGGGCCGCAGTCGTGTCTTGCGGCTTTGATCCGCTGATCTCGCGGGCTAAGACTGTCACACCCGCCTGATAGAAAGTCATTCGATGCATCGACACGATATCCCGCTGACCCAAGACCTGGTGCTGATCGGCGGCGGGCATGCCCATGCGTTGGTGCTACGCAAATGGGGGATGAACCCGCTACCGGGCGCGCGGTTAACCGTCATCAATCCCGGCCCCACGGCCCCATATACAGGTATGCTGCCGGGCTATATCGCGGGTCACTATTCACGTGAAACACTTGAAATCGACCTGGTGCGACTGTGCCGCTTTGCGGGCGCGCGTCTGATCCTGTCCCACGCCACAGATATCGATCGCACTGCGCGTCTGGTTCATGTCGAAGACCGCGCGCCTATTGCATATGATGTTGCCTCCTTTGATATTGGGATCACCGCTAAAATGGGTATCCCGGGGTTTGATGGCTTTGCTGTCGGTGCAAAGCCACTTGATGTCTACGCCAAACGCTGGCGCGATTTCCTTGCCGCGGTGACGAGCGGCGATATAGAGCCCGAAATCGCCGTGATCGGCGGCGGTGTCGCCGGTTGCGAGTTGTCCCTCGCGATGGCCCATGCCCTACGCAGCGCGGGGATCGAGCCTCGGGTCACCTTGCTACAGTCCGACCCGACACTTTCGGGCCTTGGCAACCGCGCGCGCCACACGGTCGAGGCCAAGCTTCGCGGCGCCAAGGTCACCCTACGCACCGGCATACGCGTCACGGAAATCGCCGCCGATCATGTCGTTCTGGGCAGCGGCGACAAAATCCGTTCTCAATTGACGGTCGGCGCTGCCGGTGCTTTCCCGCATGAATGGCTGGCGCAAACGGACCTCCCCTTGCGTGATGGCTTCATCGAAACAACGCCCGATCTGTCACTTCCCGGTGACCCAACTGTATTTGCCGTCGGTGACTGCGCAGCAATGCCCTTTGCCCCACGCCCCAAGGCTGGCGTGTTTGCCGTTCGCGCAGCACCCATCCTGTATCACAACCTTCGTGCCGCCCTCACCAATGGTCCCCGCAAGCCCTTCAAACCACAAAAACGTTACCTAAAGCTTATCTCCCTTGGGGAAAAATCGGCTTTGGCGGAAAAATTCGATCTTGCATTCTCGGGGCCTGCGTTATGGCGCTGGAAAGACCGGATCGACCGCGCCTTCATGGATAAACTTGACGATTTGCCGCCGATGCAACCGCCAGCTTTACCCGATACGTTGGCGCAGGGTGCCCGCGATATACTGGCCGCGAAACCCCTGTGTGGTGGCTGTGGGGCAAAGGTTGGAAACACAGTGCTTCGTGAAGGGCTATCGCCGCTTCAAGGTCCGACGGATGCGGCCATTCTTTCTGTCCTCGGCGATGATGCTGCGGTGCTAAAGCAACCCGGCGGCGGTTTTCAGGTCATCAGCGCCGATCACTTGCGCGCCTTGATCCATGACCCTGCCTTGATGACGCGCATCGCTGCAGTGCACGCCTTGGGCGACATTTGGGCCATGGGAGCGCAGCCCCAAGTGGCCCTTTCCAGCATCGTACTACCCCATATGTCTCAGGCGCTTCAGTCCCGGACACTGCAAGAAATCACCGACGCAGCCCGTGCGATATTCGACCACGCGGGCGCGACGATTGTCGGTGGGCACACATCGATGGGTGCTGAAATGACCATCGGATTCACCGTCACCGGCACGCGCGAAACGCCACCAATCACCCTGTCGGGCGCTCAAGCTGGCGACTGCCTTGTGCTGACCCGGCCCATCGGATCAGGAATTATCATGGCTGCGCATATGGAGGGCACAGCACAGGGAGCCGACGTCGCCCAGGCCCTAAACGAGATGGCAGAACCGCAGGACCGTCAAGCCTTCCACCTGCGTCGCGCCAATGCCATGACAGATGTCACAGGCTTTGGCCTTGCGGGTCACATCGCCGCCATCTGCCGCGCATCGCGCCTGAGCGCGGAAATCTCGGCGGACGCCATTCCCGTATACTCCGGCGCCCGAGACCTATCAGATCGCGGCGTGCACTCCTCGCTGTATCACCCCAACGTAGACAACGCCCCCACGCGAGGACGCAGCGACCCGCTTTTGCACGACCCCCAAACCGCAGGCGGCTTGCTGGCCGCCCTCCCCCCAGCCGAGGCAAAGATTGCGATCAGAGACATGGCTACCGAAGGAAAAAAAGCCTGTATTATCGGGCATTTGACCGACGGCGAAGGACCAATCACTGTGCTGTAGCTACACTCGGTGCGTCTGGCGATCCCGGGAGGACTCGAACCCCCAACATCCTGATTAGAAGTCAGGTGCTCTATCCAGTTGAGCTACGGGACCACTCAGGTCATCTCATAGCTAGTTTGCGTGGGATGAGCAAAGCAAAATCTATCCGTAATCCCCATGATATTGCCATCAAGTATCTCCTCTTCCGATAGTGTAAATCACCAATGGCTCCGCACAGGGACCCAATACTTATTGATCTTTCGGACTTAGCCGTCGACGATCCCAGGTGATACCGGCACGCACAACACGCGCCGGCGCGCCCACAGCCAAGCTATGTGCGGGGATAACCCCAAGAACCATGGAACGGCTACCGATCACTGAATGCTGCCCTATCTGCGCTCCTTTCATGATCCTGACACCATGGGCCAACCAGACATGATCCCCGATTTCGATATCTTGGGGCGGGTTGATCCGCTCCCCCGTTTCTACGTCAAGGATCGAATGCATATCACTGACATCCATGGTGATATCCCCGGACAGCATGCAATCCTCTCCAATCGTAATCGTGCCCGCTTCGTGGAGACTGAGGTGAGCCATCATGATCGTGGTGCGATCGCCAATGCGAATATGCGTATCACGCGCGCGGCATCGAAATGACCCCGCCAAACGACAATCTGCGCCAATATAGACGGCGCTCTCGTGATTCCTGAACTCAACCAAGCCACCGGAGATCACAGTACCCTCGCCGATCACCACGTGGTTATTGCGCCCGTATATATTAATCTGCACCCCTTCGGCGCAGGTAGCTGTTGGCGATATATCTACCTGATTGTTTTGACCATTATCCGTCACCAAAACGCCAAGATGCGTTTTGCTCACCTATGTCACCTCCCGTAAAATCCGAGCAAAAATTCTGTTGTAATGCTGAGTAAACTTAATCTCCCCTTAAGAGTGAGCGTGCTGATCTAGAGCTCTATCAACGCAACATAGAATCGAAATGATTGATTTTGTATAAACAGCTCAAAGCTCTCTTTGCCCGCTATATCGCCGCCCATCTAAGGGCCGTGGGGCGTCCAATGCACATTACGGACCCGTCCGGTGCCACGGTGGGTGCCGTTGATGTATTTGCCGTAAATGACGGGAACTTGAGGCTGGCGGGCTGGACGTTCGCGGATGATATCGTGCTGCATATGAACGGCGTAAAAGTAAGCGCTAAAGCTGACTTGATCCGTGACGACGTGACCAAAGCCTATGGTGGCGCGCGACGGGTCGGGTTCGACCTGACCACGCCGCTCGGCCCGACCGGCTTGCAAGAGATCGGGCGGTTTGGGGTCGAATTTCACCGTGTTCGCAATGGCACCTGGACAATTGCGCGAAGTCTAAAACTCCCTCACCTTTGGTGGATTCAAGCGCGATTGGTAATCAAATTCGTCATCGCGCTGATGCTGCAGTTGCCTGCCTATGGCGGCTGGCGCGTCAAACGGGACCCCGCTTTTCGCACGCGGATCAAACGGGGGCTGGGGCTATGCCCCGTTCACCATGCGCGCGAGCTTGACCCTGACCTATTCCGCGCCAATGCGCCTCCCCTCACAACGGCATCGGTGACGATAATACTGCCGGTATTCAACGCGCATGACCTACTGAAAGAGGCGCTGCGGCGCGTCGTCGACAATACCGATCTTCAGTGGCGCATTATTCTGATCGAAGATTGCTCAACCGATAAACGGATTCTACCGTTGCTGCGCGCGTGGTCTTTGGCACACAATGACCGTGCGACACTGCTTGAGAATGATCAAAACCTTGGGTTTGTAAAAAGCGTAAACAAAGGCTTGCGCTATGCAAAACGCTGGCCCGACACGGTAATTTTACTGAATTCTGACGCCTTAGTCCCGGCGAACTGGGCGAGCCGCCTTATCCGCCCCCTCGTTGAATATCCACGCGCCGCCACTGTAACTCCAATGTCTAACGACGCGGAAATTTTTACCGCCCCCCTCATATGTGCACCCCAAAAACTTGCCGCCGGACAGGGGGATCTTATAGATGTGACCGCCGCGCAGCTTAACCCGCAAAGCTATCGCGTGGCCACGCCGACCGGGGTGGGATTTTGCATGGCGATAAATCCCAGCTATCTCAGAACTGAACCGCAATTGGATGTCAGTTTTGGTCGGGGATACGGCGAAGAGGTCGATTGGTGCCAGCGCATCAGAGCAGCGGGCGGACAGCATTATTGCGCCGTTAACCTTTTCGTAGAGCATCGCGGTGGACAAAGTTTCGGATCGACAGAGAAGAAGCGTCTTATCGCGAAAAACAACGCTCTAATTTCAAAACGTTATCCCGAATACGATACAGAGGTGCAGCAGTTCATTGCCTCTGACCCATTAAAATCGCCCCGCCTCGCTTTGGCATTGGCTTGGCTCGGGGCACAAGACACGTATCCGGTCTCGATATATATCGCACACAGCATGGGTGGCGGCGCTGAATCGTATCTGCAACATCGGGTGAGAACAAAACATCACGCGTTGGGCCGCGCCGCTGTCGTAATCAGGGTCGGCAGTGCCATGCGATGGCAAATCGAATTGCATTGCCATGACGGAATAATCTCCGGCGGGACCAACAACCTCGACTACGTCAAACAACTTCTACACCCCATAAAACGGCGACGATTAATCTATTCCTGCGCGGTTGGGGATCAAGATCCGCTGACTATTCCAAGTGCAGTTCTAGAATTGAGCCAAACCGGCCAACAGGTGATAGAGTTTCTCTTTCATGACTACTTCGCAATCTCGCCAAACTACACTCTTCTGAACGATCAAGGAGTGTACGATGGCCTACCCCCACCTCACCTAAATGCCCCAGCAACCACAGGTGCACCGATAAGCATGACTCGGTGGCAAAGCGAGTGGGGAAAACTCCTGACCGCATCCCAAGAGATCGTGGTATTTTCTAAAAATAGCAAAGAAATTGTGCGCGCAGCATTCCCCAACTGCGCCGATAAAATTCAAGTTACACCGCATAGAATTTCCGACGCCGTGCCCCGTATCCCTCGGCCCCTCAGCCCAAAGCGCCCGGTGATCGGTGTATTGGGCGACATTGGTCTTCAGAAAGGCGCACAGATCATCAGCCGAGCGGCTGATGCGATAGATGCGCAAGGTGTCGGTCTGGTCATCGTCGGGAATTTCGATCCCGCCATTCCCCTCCCCCCCTCGGTGCCTATCCATGGAAGATATACCATATCAGATCTGGGAAAAATTGCCGCCCGATACGGCGTGACAGATTGGTTAATACCTTCCGTGTGGCCGGAGACATTCTCGTTTACCACGCACGAAGCTCTGACATCCGGTTTGCCCACCCATGCGTTCGCAATTGGTGCTCAGGGCGAAGCAGTTACCAAAGCTGAAAACGGTTTCCCTATTCCCTACTCAACCCAACAGGATTTGGCGGATATTCTGCTGTCTCACGTTAAAAATCACATCACCAAAACCTGGGCGGTGGCCTCATGAGCCAGATCTCAGTGCCCCTAAAATTTTTGCGAAACAATGGCATCGAGGTACTGAACCGGGGTGCTACGTCGATCAACCTCCCCAGACATACCGTGCTCGAAGCCCCGGGGAGCCTGAAATGGACACAGTATGAACACTCGTTAGAGATGGGTACGTTCTCGTATCAAGTCTCGGGATACTGTTTTGCCGCACGCATCGGCCGATATTGTTCATTCGGCGAATCCGTTCAAATAGGTCGGCAAAACCACCCGTTAGACTGGGTATCCACAAGCCCCGCTTTCTATCTTGGGGACCGAGTATTCGAACTTGGCGACGGTTTTGAGGCAGCCGAACACTACCACAATTATAGGACAGCTCACAGCAAGCCGCCCACCAAGGTAAAAATCACTACAATTGGAAATGATGTATGGATCGGGCACGGGGCGTATATCGCCGCCGGGGTCACCATTGGCGACGGCGCAATAATCGGGGCGCATTCGGTCGTGACCCGTGACGTTGCCCCTTATGCAGTCGTCGCGGGGAATCCGGCCTCTCTCAAACGAATGCGCCTACCGCCGAGCTTCATCAGTCTCATGTTAAAGTGCCGCTGGTGGCAGTTTGCGCCGTGGCAAATGGACCACCTTGATCCGTCGGATGTGCTGGAATTTTGTAGAGGGGTAAACACAATGCTCAAAGATGTCGCGCCTTTCGCCCCCCCGACGCTGGATCTGAGATCGGAAAACATTCAGTGAAAAAAGTCGCATTTTTACACATACCCAAAACCGCGGGCCAATCTGTGCACTCGGAGCTCACTAAAATTTATAGCAGCGCTCGAACCTCTCCTGTTCGCGTTCACCACCAAGCTTCGTCAGACGGTCAATTTCCCAACGGGTATGACCTTTACTCGGGTCACCTAGATTGGTGCCGCCTTCGTGAGACCCAGACAGATATCTTTGCGTTCACGGTACTTCGCGATCCATTTGAAAGGATCGCTTCTTTCTACTTTTATTTAAGAAATAAGGCCTTACGTCTCACGGACAGCCTGCTTTCGTCGCCTGGGCATATGGGGTTGTACAAAGTAAAAAATTGCTCCCCCGCCGCGTATTTCTTTGGCGGAAGTCCCGCTTGGCAACAGTTCATTAAGGATCACTACGACAATTTTTACTGTAGCTATCTCGCCACCGGGAAAGTTCGCGGGGCAGCCGAGGTCTGCCATTTCTCGAAAGATATACTTGTTGGTCAAGCGATAGGCGGCGCGCGGAAACTAGATAGGGTTTATCGCTTAAGCAGTTTAAATCTGCTTGAAAATGACATTCAAAACCTGACGGGGCGTCGTCCTTCGATTGTTAAAACGCGCATCAATGTTGGGCCAAAAGGCGTTCAGACAAGCCGTTGGCAAGATCTAATGACTCTGATCAACGATAAACCGGCACAGGAAAGACTGGCTGCGTTTGCTGAGGCTGACACAGCGTTACTTAATCACCTCAAAGACGAGGGCATGTTAATTTAACGCCGGTTCAGAACTGTTTGAGTTGTGCAAGCGCGCGCAGGGCTAGATCGCCCGCCTGTGTTTGCCGGTAGATTCCGAGCGAAGTCAGTGCCGCACGACCCTTAGTGTGACTTTGGGATCGCCAATCGAGAAACCTCAATAATTGCTCGCGAGCGGTCGCCGTCAGAACGGGAGCAATTCGGTACATCGCGGCCGCATTTGCATCGATCCAATTCACCAACGTACCATCCGCCATGCATCGAGCCCTGCGCCGTAAATGGCGAACAGGCGCGCCCACAAGATTTTCACCGTGTTGCCTGTATAATACCCCAGGTTTCTGATCATGAAAAATACCAAACCCTGCGCCTGTGATCGCCTGGTACATCCACCAATCATGAAAAGGAGTTTCCGCAACGTCGGTAGTACTTAAAATGCTACGCAGATAATTGGTGATGATAGGCGGAATCACAATCGTATTTCCGCGCAAAACATTCTGTACGATTGCATTTCCAAACCGATAAGGGCGTTTCAGCGTCGAAGACGTTCCCAAACGCTCCCCCGTTTCGTTCACATAGTAACTTCTACTACTGTAAACACATCTACCACCCAGCCGCCCGACGAGCGCGACAGCACGGGATAGTTTGTGAGGCAGCCAGACATCATCCTGATCGGAAAACGCCACCCACTTCCCGTCTAACTCATGGTTTCGCAACAATTTATAATAATTGGCGGCAACGCCCCTCTGAGGCCCTTTGAGCAAGTGAATATCATGGTGCGGTGTTTCCGCTTTGAAATTTTCAAGCGCCTCCCAGGTGCCATCGGTCGAGCCGTCATCGCTTGCCCAAAGGCTCCAATCCTGATGCGATTGCCCGCGGATTGAGGCCAGCTGATCTGCCAAAAACATGCCACCGTTCTTCGTCCCCATTAAAATGTGAACATGCGGTTCCGCCATCCCAAAGTCCTTCGTAGTTTAATCGACTTTCTCTGAACTACTTCGCGCGAATTAATAAACTGTGAGGACTATTGAATTAGGCACTGAGATCATGACCCATAATCCTGCCCAATCAACGACCACGCACCATACGCACGCGGCGCGCAAACAACAAAAACTGCGCGAGCGTGAGGAAGCTTTGCGACGCATCGAAAAAAAACGGCATGATAGGGCGCTTGCCGTTGCGGCGCGGGAAAAGAAACGAGAAACCGCCTCTCAAGCGACCATTCTGACACTGCCAGTCACGTCGATCGTCCCGCCTGTGCCACAAGCGCGCCTTCACCTACGTCATCGGCTTTCTTTTGTCAGCTTCATCATCATCGTTCTCGGAACCAGCCTGTTCGTGTCATGGTACCTTTGGGAGCGCGCTGCAGATCGCTATACCTCTATCGCCGGATTTGCTGTCCATAGCGAGGATATGAACTCGCCTGTCGAACTCTTGGGTGGGGTTGCAAATCTCTCGGGGTCCGGTGCCGCGGACGAAGAAGTTCTGTATCAATTCATTCAAAGTCAGCACTTGGTGGAGATAATCGATAAGTCTCTGAATTTGCGAAAAATATGGTCGCCCCCCGCAACGAACTCTGATCCGGTTTTCGGCTACCACGCCCCTGGTACGATCGAGGATCTGACCAAATACTGGGGTCGCATGGTCAATGTGTATAGCGATAGTAGCACCGGTCTGATCGAGGTTAAGGTGCAAGCATTTGCTCCCGAAGACGCGCGGGCCATTGTCCGAGCAATCTATGCTGAAAGCGCACAACTGATACATGAACTTTCCGCGATAGCGCGCGAGGATGCTACCCAACATGCTGAAGAAAACTTGGCGCGCGCAGCGCAGCGCCTCAAGGAAACGCGGCTTACGCTGGCCGAATTCCGCATGAGGAACCAATTGGTGAGCCCCGATACACCGCTTCAAATTCAAACTGGGTTATTGGCATCTTTAGAAGCAGAAATGACGGAAACGTTGATTAGCATCGACATGCTACAACAAACCAGCACGCCAACCGATCCCCGCTTGAAGCAAGCGCAACGAAGGCGCGACATAATAGCAGCGCGTATCTCGCAGGAGCATCAGAAATTGACTGCCGAGCAGGGTGCAATGCACTCCATTGGTTTCGCGGACCTTTTCGGGCAGTTTGAAAGCCTAAAGGTCGATTTGGAATTTGCTGAACAGTCTTATACCGCCAGCCAAGCCGCCTTTGATACAGCGGTTGCAGAGGCGCGAAAAAAATCCAAATACTTGGCGGCGTATATTCCTCCGACACTTGCAGAGACGTCGATTTATCCAAATCGCCCTTTTCTTCTAGGCGTCACATTCGCATCTAGCTTCGCCCTATGGGCGCTCATTATGCTGGTTTGGCACTCCTTACGAGATCGGCACTAGGATCGCCGATGATTGTCTTTCGAAATTTGACCAAATCCTATCATGTGCGGGGGCGGCGGAAGACTGTCGCTTCAAATATTAACGTTATTTTTCCCACTGGTATTTCTGTCGGGCTTCTAGGGCGGAACGGCGCTGGAAAATCTACGCTGCTCAAGATCATTGCGGGGGCAACTGACCCTACATCGGGCGAGGTCATCTCTGATGGCAGTGTATCCTTCCCAGTTGGCTTTGCTGGGTCGTTCCACCCCGACATGACGGGGGCACAAAACACGCGCTTCGTGGCACGGATTTATGGTGCAGACACGTCGGCCCTGGTCAACTACGTCGCCGATTTTTCAGAGCTTGGGGTTCATTTTCACCTTCCATTCCGAACATACTCCGCCGGTATGAAGTCGCGTCTGGCTTTCGGCGTTTCCATGGGGCTGCAGTTTGACACCTATCTGATTGACGAAATCACCGCTGTCGGAGATGCTCGGTTCAAACAGAAAAGTCGTTCCATTTTTATGGACCGCCTGTCCCGATCCGGTGCAATATTTGTAAGCCATTCCAATGGCATGCTACGAGAACTATGCACTGCAGGCGCTGTTCTAGAGGCCGGAAACCTAGAATACTTTGCCGACATTAACGATGCGATAGCACATCACGAATACAACATGGGGAAATGATCAGCTCATCCCAAGGCGTACCGTATGGCTCTTACTCTTCTGCCGGAAAACACCAAGCTTGCCTATTGCATCGGGGCTCAGAAAGCCGGCACGACTTGGCTTTATGAAACCTTGCGCACCAGCAGTCAGATTCATTTTTCGCGCAATAAGGAACTTCATTATTTCAATGTGATCGCGGGTAAGTCTGACCAGGTTTTTGACCTACGTATGAACACGGTGAAAACCTTGGCAAGGAAATTGGTGTCAGAACGCGGCCCCAAGAACCGGCGCAATCTTAGGGTTCTCAGCGAATTGGCTGACCTTTTGTCCATCTACACGGATGCGCCTGAACATCACGAGGCTTACCTTTCCTATCTTACTCGGGGATTTCGCCGCCAACCTGTGATCTGCGACATCACCCCGGCTTATGCGATACTGGACGCAAAGGACTTCTCTGAAATGGGGAGCCTTGGCGAAAGTTGTTTCATCTTTATTTTGAGGGATCCGATTGATCGTATGTGGTCTCAAATCAGAATGGCCGTTAGCGCGGATGCCGCCCAGGTAGCCGACTTTCAAACGGCTTGCGAGGCGCGCGCGCAGCATTTGATCGACAGTAAACGGCTGCCTAAGTTAGAGCGGGCGAACTATCGGCGCACGATGAGCGAGCTGGAAGCCGTGATCCCTCCACATCGAATTAAATATGTATTTTACGAAGACCTTTTTCACGCTCATACCATGCGCGATATCTGTATGTTCTTAGGTATTTCGCCGATTTCACCCAAAGCTGATCTTCGCAGTAATTCTGGTCGTCACGCCATGTTGCCAGAGCACCTAAAACACAGTTTTAGAGAGGCCTTTGCCCTACAGTATGACTTCATTTTAAATCGTTTTGGCGCGGCTACGCCCGCCCGATGGCAGATCAACAGCGCGCAGAGGGTACCAGGATGATAGGTCGGGTCGCATGCGAACGAAGTACAATGGTCTTTGCGACGCCACGCATTATCGTCGCGCTGATACTTCGCGAAATCGGGACCAGCTATGGCCGGTCCCCGGGTGGGTATATTTGGGCATTGGCTGAACCCGTTCTCGGGATCGCGCTGTTGACCGCAATATTCTCGATCGGGTTTCGTATGCCCCCCCTCGGAAACAATTTTCCAATCTTTTACGCTACAGGTTTGCTGCCCTTTCTGATGTTCGTCGATCTCAGCAACAAGGTCGCGCAGGCGATAAACTATTCGAAACAGCTACTAGCCTACCCGCGCGTGACTTTCGTCGACGCTATCTTGGGGCGGTTCATCCTCAATTTTCTCACTCAGCTTCTTGTAGGCTTTATCGTACTGAGTGGGATCATTTTTCTGTTTGATACGCGGGCCGCAATAAATGCATCAGACATCGTGTCAGCTCTGACTATGATTGCCGCGCTTTCACTGGGCGTAGGGGTGTTCAACTGTTTCATGATGTCGATGTTTCAGGTCTGGCAACGTGTCTACGGGATTTGCACGCGGCCGCTTTTGCTACTGTCCGGCGTCATCTTTTTATATGAAACGATACCCGAACCCTACCGCGGCTATCTTTGGTTCAATCCGCTGATCCACGTGGTCGGCCGCGTCAGGTCCGGATTTTATCATAACTACGACGTACCCTACGTCTCCTCAGCCTATGTCTACGCCGTTGCCGCAATACTGGGTCTTTTTGGCCTTGTGTTATTAAGGCGCTATCACCGTGACATTCTGGAACGGTAACGATCCCAGCGTGGCAGTTTAAACTTTAAAAGCTTTCGAAGTCGCCATTTAGGATAGATAGGTTTTCGACGCCCAACAGGTCCAGTGTTTTGCCGCTGCCAAAATCCAGCACGATATGCCCCTCGGCCCCTTTGCGTGCGAACGACTGAAGCTGGCTCATCGATAAACTTCCCCCACCCCAAAGGGCAGAATCCAGCGAAAGAGTGTCAATTTCGTTTTGAAAGCTCAGGATTGTGTCTTGGCCTGCACCATAGATAAACTGATCGGCCCCGATCCCACCGGACAGCACGTCGTTTCCCGCGCCGCCGTCAAGCGTATCGTGACCGGCATTGCCTTTGATCAAATCATCGCCGTCGCCGCCGATCAGCTGGTCGGCACCATTGTCGCCCGATAGCGTATCGTTCCCGGACCCACCGTTAACCGTATCGTTGTTGATCCCCCCGGCAAGACGGTCATTCCCGTTATCCCCCTGCAAGAAATCTGCCCCCGCATTTCCGAAAAGCTGATCATTCCCGCTGCCGCCAAGCAGTTGATCCGCACCGGCGCTGCCCTCCAAACGGTCTTTGCCGGCACCGCCCCACAGGCTATCGGCATTTAGCCCGCCGATCAGATGGTCATCGTCCCTATCCCCATAGAGTCTATCCGCACCGTTATTGCCCGTTAACGTGTCGTTCCCGTCGCCACCGCCAAGCGCGTCATACCCGTCGCCGCCCCACAGGGCGTCGTCCCCATCACTACCGCGCAAAGTGTCCCAGCCGATACCGCCCCAGATCTGATCCCCCTCCGTACCACCCTCAATCAGATCGCTTCCGCCGTTGCCATAGATCGTATCGGCCCCAGCTTCGCCAAGAATCGTATCATTGCCGCCTGCGCCCATCAGCCTGTCGCCATCCGCGCGCCCGCTGATATGATCATCGGCCGCATCCCCTTCCAGCACATCCGACTGCGGCGTGCCAACCAGAACCAACGGGGTCGGTGCGGTGGGAAGGGATGGCGTATCGGGTTCCTCTGGCAGGGTCCAATCCGGCATGAAACGCGACTGCCCAATCAGATCGATCGCTTGAACATCATCCTCGCTAAGGGACTGTCCGTTCGATGTTTTTATCTCTAGCCGCTCCTCACCAAAGGACAGAACCGCACCGTCTTTGGTCGAAGATATGGTCAACTGAGACCCATGTCTCAGGAACGGCCAGGCCGACAGATCAATGCTGTCCTGTGCGCTGTCGAAATCGGCAATCGTATCGGCCTCCCCATCTGCGGAAAGGACAAAAAGATCGCGGCCGGAACCGCCGGTCAGCAGATCACGGCCGCCGCCATCTCGCAAAATATCATCCCCTGCGCGCCCGGCGATATGGTCCGCGCCATCCCCGCCCGCTAGCAAATCGTCCCCCGTGCCGCCTGTCAGCGTGTCGGCTTGATCGCCCCCTGTTGCCGCCGCAACCCGGCCAGAAATATCCACCGTAAAGACGCTTAGCCCCGCTTCGGCACCTGAGGCGACGGCGAGGTGCAGTAAATCTCCTTGTACCGAAAAGTTAAGCGCCGACACCGCGTCAAGCGTGCTCCCTTCCGTGTCTTCGATCGACACCAGATGCATCAACCGGCCATCGTCCATCAATTCGAAGACCGAAACGCCGTCATCTCCGCCCGCCGCTGCCACATAGGCGCGGCCGTGATGTGTTGTGGTCTCGATCACATGCACCCCGTCAAAGCGCGTGTCCCGCGTGTCGAGGACGTGATCCGTTAAGGTTAATCCACCATTTGCCTCCAGCATCGCGACGCTCAAACTCGCGCTTCCCGCCGCGGCCAGTATCGCAAATCCATGCCCCCCAACGTCTACAAAAGCTGTCGCGCTTGGCCTGCCGATCCCCACGCCATCCTCCGCCGCGATACGAGAGACTTCTCGCGGGATACCATTCCCATCCAATTTGAACGAAATAAATGCGTCGTCCCGCGCCGAGGCCGTCAGCAGATACGGCGTGCGCCCCACATACCCGACGCTCAGGCCGGTCAGCCCTGCCTCTGACGCGACGCCACTGTCGCCTGATATGCGCGTCAGCGCCCCATTGTCGCCCATGCGCCACGACCCGATGCTATCCGCCCCCCGCACCAGCCCGTATAGATGGCTCTGCCCGCTTAAATCCAGCGTCTCGACGGCCAGTAACTGGGCAGGCACGGCACCACCGGTCACGGCAGAAACATTACCAAAGCGCCCATCATCTGTTAACGCAACGCGGGTGAGCGCGGCGTTATCCGCCCCCGTGAGCAATAGCGCACCGTCTACAACCTCCAGCCTGCTGGTGACTCCGGCCCGCGTGTCCCCGGCGATGGCCCGACTGTCCAGAAACCGAAGCCCCCCTTCCGCATCAATGCGATAGGCCAGCAAGTCACCGCCACCAAAGCGCGAGGTCGTGTACAGCACCGCCCCGGCAGAGGATTGGACAACCGCCATATCCGTCACCCCGGTCAGCGCCATATCCTCCCGCGCGGACAATGTGGTTTTATGCTCAAGCTCCATCGGTTTATTCCCCTACATGTTCCGGGGATAAAGATGGGCCGAATTCCTTAACGGCAGCTTCAGGTTTTAAGGCGGCAATGTGGCCCTTTCATACAATTTTCGGTTTTCGCAGATCAGAGGTATAGACCGCCGCTTTGCGTCGTGCCCGCGATATCGCCCGGCAGCACGGTCCCGCCACTTTGCACCACAGCGTTGCTGCTCACGTTAAAACGTTTGCCCGTGGCTGTGCCGGTGAAACCATGCCCGCTGAAATCCGCCTGCCCGGCCATCTCGCAGCTCACAAACGCAGTGGCAAAGTCGGGCGTATTCGCCAGCGTCACCGTCTGCATCCCCCGCGCCAGCACAGCCCCCTGCGACAGACGCAGATGATACGCGGCATCGCCGTCGATAACGTACGAACCCGCACCCTCGACGCGCCCGCCGACAATATCCAGATGTCCCCCCGCCGCGCCAAAGACGACCTCATCAACCTCTAACACAGCTTCCGGCAACACCCGGATCGCCGGGTCGGCACCGGTGGTCTCCATCCTCATCCCCCGCAATCTCAGACGCCCCGAAACCAGCTCGATCACCGACCCCGTCGCCGTCATCGTGACCGCGTCAGGGTCGCCAGCATTCCCGACAAGCTCAACCAGACCTCCCCCCAATGCCGCGCTTACCGCGACTGGCATAGGGCCCAGATCATAGCTTCCATCCGCCAACTGAACCGTGACGGCGTGGCCTGCGCTGTCCAAACGGGCGACGTCCTCCATCGCACGGCCTAGCGACGCAAAGGCAGCCGCCCCCGTGCCCCGCCCACTTTGCCCATCGCCACCCTGAAGGGGGTCCACGTAGTAAACGCGAGCGGCAGTCAGCCGCTCTCGCCAACCCGAGACTGGGGCGGTCACACGCCCGCTCGCCGCTTCAATGCGCAAAGCTTCCGCCCAATTTACACCGTCTGCGCTGACCTTGATGGCGAAATCATCGCTTCCCGAGGTCCCCATCTCGGCCCGCCCTCCAAAGGCGGTCTGGAACAGCAGACTGGCCGTGTCTCCTTCGGCTGCCTTGTTGATCTTCACCTGATGCCCCGCCCCGGCATTGTTGAACAGCACCGCATCCGACGCCACAACCAACCGGTTATACGCATCCGGCGTCGCTCCGACACCAAGCCGAGGCACATCTTGCAACGCCGGCACCGCCCAGCGCGCGCCGTCGTAAACCACTTGGGTTTGGCCGGGGGCCACAGATGCCACCCAGCCCGGCATCGGCGCGATAAACTGCCACGCCCCATCCACGAAAACCGCCACTTCTTGGTCATGCCCCGCCCAATCCCCCACAGCGTTTGAGGCCACCAGATACCGATCCCCCTCGGCTGCGGTCGCGGGCGGCGTAGTTTCGGTGAAAGACAGGACCGACAGTTGCACAATCGCATCCAAAAGCCGCAGCGCCTCGTTATGGGTCACATGCTTTTGCGCTTGCGACGGTTGAATATACGGAAGGGCGAGAACGGGGGATGTATCGGTCATATGGTGGCTCCTGTTCGGTAGATGTCGATCAGGACCAACCCTGCCGCAGACAGGTTAACGCGAGCCTGCACCACCGCACGCCCCTATCGAGTTTGCCACAGCGCCCTTTCAGTGCTTTGCTACCGACATTGAATAGCTCGGGGAACATCATGGCAGGACCGCTTTCAGGTATACGCATCGTTGAATTCGCGGGGCTCGGCCCAGGCCCCTTCGCCTGTATGATGCTCGCGGACCACGGCGCGGAGGTGATCCGCATCGACCGTCCGGGCGGCACCCGTGGGGGCCCCGAAAGCGACCCGAAAACCGATATTCTGCTCCGGTCCCGCAGAACAATCGAGGTCGACCTCAAATCCGCAACGGGCCAAGACGTACTGCGCGATCTTGTCGCCTCCGCTGACGGGCTGGTCGAAGGGTTCCGCCCCGGCGTTATGGAACGTTTAGGCCTTGGCCCGGAGGATATGCTGACCCTGAACCCCAAGCTCGTCTACGGGCGCATGACCGGATGGGGACAAACCGGCCCCTACGCGCCAATGGCCGGGCATGACATCAATTATATTGCCCTCAGCGGTGCGCTGCATGCCTTTGGTCGCAAGGGGGATAAACCCACGCCCCCCGCCAATATGGTCGGCGATTTCGGGGGCGGTGCCATGATGCTTGCATTTGGCATGGTCTCTGCCCTTTTGGACGTACAGCGCGGTGGTAAAGGCACTGTGATCGACGCTGCAATGACCGATGGATCGGCCCTGTTGATGTCGATGATCTATGCGTTTCACGGTCAAGGCTGGTGGCAGGATGACCGGGGTGTGAACATGCTTGATACAGGGGCGCATTTCTATGATGTCTATAAGACAGCGGATGAAAAATTCGTCTCTATTGGCGCGATAGAGCCGCAATTTTACATTCAACTCTTACACCTTTGCGGTCTGTCAAACGATCCCGTCATGCAGATCCAGAACGACCAAAGCCAATGGGACGCCATGCGCGATAAGCTTGCCCGCTTGATTGAAACCAAGACCCGCGCCGAATGGGACGAGATCATGATCGGCCACGATGCCTGCTATGCCCCCGTTCTGTCATTGGCAGAGGCACCTTCCCACCCTCACAACACCGCACGCGATACATTCGTCACCGCAGGGAACGTGCTACAGCCAGCGCCAGCGCCGCGATATTCGACCCATAAAACCACGCCGCCACGGATGCCCGACGGTCAAACCGATACCCGCACTATCCTCGCCGACCTTGGCTATGACACAGATCGCATCGCCACCATCCTTAATGCAGGCGGTATTGCGTAACGGCTCTTATCCGTCATTTCGCAACCAGCGGCTGACAATCCAAAACCGACCCGCTACAAGACCGCCTAGCACAGAGGGGCCAGCGGGCCGCAAGGAGCGGGGCACCCGGATATGACATCGCCACAACGCCACCCGAACGGGGCAGCCACATGACTACGATGATCCCCGCCTGGGTCAACGGCAAGCTTACCCCCGTCGAAAAGCTTGAAGTCCACCAGCGCGGTCTTCGCCACAAGGCCATCTCGGTTTTCGTCATGCGCGGACGCGAAACCCTGATCCAGCGACGGGCGCTTGGCAAATATCACACCCCCGGTCTTTGGGCGAACGCCTGCTGTACCCATCCGTTCTGGGATGAACCCTCGCTCACCTGCGCCAAACGGCGACTGGACGAAGAGCTGGGGATCAGCGGCCTAAGGCTCGACCATCGTGATCAAGTCGAATACCGCGCCGATGTGGGCGGCGGCCTGACCGAACATGAGCTGGTAGAGATTTACGTCGCCGAAGCCGTCGCGCTCACCGATGTGACCCCGAACCCCGCCGAAGTGATGGACATCGCCTGGGTCGACCTCTCCGACCTCGCCCGCCAGACCCAAACCACGCCAGAGCGTTTTACCCCCTGGCTGCGCATCTATCTGGCCGAACACATGGACAGCATCTTTACCGCTTAATCCTCAGTCTCGTCCGCTGGTTCTGGCGTAAACAGCATGAACAGCGCATTCCCTTCGCGCAGCAAATGCACCTCGGCATCACTGGCAGTCATATCCGGCCGGGACGGGCAGGTATCAGGCACCTCGTCACAGGCGACCGCCGTCTTTCCGGTCAACTGTTTCAGCCGGAACGGCAGCGCTTTGTAAGATTGTATGCCGGCCTTTAGCCCAGCGGCAATTTTCGATGAGTCGCCATAGACATAGACCGGCCCCTCTGTCGCCTGCACCTCCTGCGCCCAGAGTTTGGTATCGCTACGCCAATCATTGGACTGCCCATAGGCCAGAAACAGCTGGATGAACCACACACCGATGATCAACAGCAATAGATTGCGCCCTAAACGGCCGTATAGACCCTCATCCTCGCTCAATATCTGAACCGCACGCACCGCGGTCAGCGCAAAGAAAACCCAAAAGAAGATAAACGCGCGCGGCGGAACGATCACCCCCAGTTTCAGCGCCTGAACCACCGTCAGCGCCAGCCCGATCGCCATACCAGCCGCAAGGTACAAAGCCTCAAGCGGCGCGCGCTTGCGCAGCACATTCAGGCCAAGGATATAGACGAAAGGAATAAGCCCGATCAGCGGCGGATACCCGATGCCGGTCCGGTTGAGGAACAGCGTAAATGTTTCCCCCAGCTTCGGCAGGTTGGCGATCACCCCGCCAATACCGTCCCCCGCGGTCGGATCACGCCAATCGGCCACAGGCACGCCAAATACACCGTGAACCTGCCAGTTCAACGTATAGACCGTCAGCACCGCGACAACGAAGCTTGCGCAAAACAGCGCCATCAGCCCCGCCAGATCGCGGATTGACCGGTCCCGCGTGCGCGCAATGCAAATCGCCAACAGCAGCAGCGGATAGGTCGTATAGGCCATAAAGCTGACGATCACGAAAATCGGCAACAGCCAGCGCAACTGCGCGCTGGACAGGTAACAGGCCAGCACCGCAAACAGCGCCACAACAGCCAACCCGGGAATGAGCGTATTGAACCAGAGCGAGATCAACATCTCGGACGGGCAGACCACCAGCAGCAGGGCCAGCACAACAGTAAACCAGCGCTGCGCACTGGGCCCCATCGCCGCAACGGCAAACGCAGCGACAAACGCCGCCCATAGGCTCTGATACAGGGCAAAGTTCAGCCAGGCAGGCGTTACCACCTCGCGCAGGTGCCAGACGTAGTTCAGCCACCGCCCCTCGTGCAGGGTCTTGTTCCAAAAGGCGGGCGCATCCGCGAAAAGGGCGGGATAGTCATCATGGCGGATCATCGGATCCAGCAGATTTTGCCCCGTCAGCAGAAACGCCGCCACCAGTGTGATCAGGAAGACCGGTGCCAGCTGCAGCCGTTCAGATTCGGCCCGCATCACCAACTGCCGCCCGGCCGCCGCTGTCATACAGCCGCGCGACCCAGGGTTTTGGCACGGCGCGCCCGCAGGGCAAGCACCATCGCCCGCGCTTGCGCAATGGCTGTGACAACGCCGCGTGGCAGGGTCTTGACCACAGCCAAACGCAACCGCCAGCCAAGGCTACCCGCGTTGCGGAGCTTTTGGCCCGCAGGCACTTGGGTCGCGAGGATCTCTTTCGGCAAACCCGCGCGCCCGGCCTCATTCACGTAAAGGATCGCGTTGTAACGATACCAGGGCGCGATATCCTTGTTGTCCTTCAATGCAGGGCGCACGCAATCATAGGCGACATAACCCTTGGCCGCGAAAATATCCTGCCAGAAGGACAAGGGCTGTTCGTTCACGTGAAACTCGCCCCCCTGCCCGGTGACCGCAGCGGAAAACAACACACGATCAGATGCCCGCGTGAGACTATCAACCAGAACCTCCGAGGCTTCGGTGGGCAGATGCTCTCCGACCTCAAGGCTCTGCGCCAGATCAAAGCGGCGCCCCGTCTTTACCGGCTGTGTCAGATCGGCGGCCATGAACTGCTCTGGCGCGACTGCCAATTGCGCCCGGTCTACATAATCCCCGTCTACGGCCAGCACGTCCTCCGCGCCACCTTTGCGCCATTCATCCATCCAGACACCGCGCCCACTGCCCAGATCGATCACCGTCGTTGGCTTCAGCAAAGGAAACAGCAATGACACAAACGGTTTTGCCGAGGCACGCGCACTCTGGTTGATGTAGTCGAAAAATGTATCACTGTAGATATGGCTCATGACATGTACTCCGTCTTGGGGTGCGGCAAGGCGAACACCCATAGGGTCATCAAAATATAGTTCTGCACCGGCAGATACAGCGCAACGGCCAGCGCCGCCGCCCAGGCCGGCATCCCCAAAGCCGCTGCCAAAGGGCCCGTGACAAGCATCGACATGCCAAAACCGCAGCCAACCATGATGGCGAATTTGGTGATCTGGCTGCGATTGATCAGCCGCCGTTCAAAGGTGAACAGGGCATGACCGATGTACTGCAGCACGATCGCCAGAAAAAACGCCAGCGCATACGCTGCCGGTTGTGGCATCCCCGCCGCCAGAAACGCCGGATACATCGCCACGTAGGATAATGCCGTCATAATGCCGACAACCCCAAAGCGGGCGCACTTATAGTCAAAAACACGCATCAGGCACGCAACCGTTTCACATCGGGGACCATATCGCGCGTATCATCGCTGACAAAATAGAGCGGGCGGTCCTTGGCCTCGACATAAAGGCGACCGATATACTCCCCCAGAATACCCAGCGTCAAAAGCTGCGCCCCCGAGAAGAAGCTAACCGCAAGCACCACCGACGCCCAACCCGGTGCCGTCTGATACACGACCAGCGAATAGATCACATAAACGGCCATCAACGCCGCCATGAACAAGCTGACAAAAGAAAGGCGCGTCGCAAGTTTCAACGGCTTCGTCGAAAAGGCGGTCATCGCGTCGATGGCAAAGCGCATCATGGCGCGGAAGGGGTATTTGGTTTCGCCCAAGGCGCGTGGTGCGCGGATATATTCAATACCCACCTGTTTAAAGCCTGCCCAAGCGAACATCCCCCGAATAAAACGGGCCTTTTCCGGCATCGCCAGCACCGCATCCAGCGAGCGGCGGTTGACCAAACGGAAATCGCCCGTGTCCTGCGGGATCGGGACATCGGACATGGCATTGAGGAAGCGGTAGAACAGATGCGCCGTGGCTTTCTTGAACATGGTCTCGCCTTGGCGCTCGCTACGACGGCCGTAAACCACGTCAAACCCGCGATCCATCATGAACATCATATCGACCAGCAATTCCGGCGGATCTTGTAAATCGGCATCCAGCATAAAAATGCGTTCGCCCTGTGCTGCCTCAAGCCCGGCGGTCAGCGCGATTTGATGCCCGCGATTGGCCGAAAGCTTGATACCCACCAGTTGCGCACAGCCCGCTTGCGCGGCCTCGATCGCTTTCCACGTGGCATCGGTGGATCCATCATCGACCAGAATAATCTCGGCCCGATCTTTCCACGGTGCGATCGCCTGCGTCAGCCGCGATACCAGCCCCGGGATCGAGGCTTCTTCGTTCATGCAAGGGATCACAACAGAAAGATACATATCACACCGCCTGAATAATTGACCCGTTCAGGGGTAATGAGACGATGTGGCTGAAATAGGGCACCGATGGGTTCAATTTGCGAAACCTTTGGCCGTTAGACATTCCCTTTGAAACGTAAAAGGCCGGACATTTCTGCCCGGCCCTTGGTCGTCAATTGTGGTCAGATCATTTGGTGACCGCGTTCCCCACACTCAGGATCTGCGGCAGAATCTGCGAAACAGCGCGGCTCCATTTGGTGACGGGCTGCTGCGCGATAAAGATGATGTCATCAGGGCGCAGCTCGAACCGCGGGGCCAGCGCGAAATTCGCGGCGTTGCGGGCATCCAGATGCCACGCGGTAATGGCCCCCAGTTCGCGCGGGTCAGAGGAGGCGCGCAACACATAGACCTGCGACACATCGCCGGTCGAGGACGCCACACCACCCGCATCATACAAGGCATCTGCCAAGCTGGCCTTACGCTCGTACGGCAAGGCAAAGCGCGACTGCGTCCCGACTTCCCCCGCCAGATAGACATAGTCGCGGTCATCCGCACCAAGCTCTAGACGAGCTTTGTAGTTGTCTCGGGCCTCATCCAGGCTTGCACGACGAAGGGACACCTCAAGCTGCAGCTCTTGCAACGCCGAGGCGCGTGCCGCCTGACGCGCCTGAACCAAAGTAATCTGCTGCGCGAAATATTCCTGCGCACGTGCCAGTTCATATTCCGTATCAACAAAGATCGCATCGCCGGGCAGCAGGCGGGTCTTGGTCAGGCTCGCGCGGGAATAAAGCTGCGACAGCGGGATCTGATACAGCGTACCATCACGGTACAAACGGATCGAGGCATAGTCCTGATCCTCGACCGTGATCCCGCCAGCCGCGGCCAAGGCTTCTTCCAGATAGAGCGGCGTTAGCGTTACCGGCACAACAGTCGGCTGCGACACGGCACCCCCAATGGACACACGGCGCGAGTTGAACTCGGAAATCTCGAGGCTGAAAGTCGGGTCAATCTGGTTCTCGACCAGACGCTGGAACAAGGCCGCTTCGGCGTCTTCAATGGTCAAACCGGCGATACGCACACGGCCCACATCGGGAATGTTGATCGATCCGTCATCCTGCACCGTATAGCCTTGGCGCGCGTTTTGTGCGGCAAGCAGCCCGGTCAACTGTTCCACCGATCCGGCGGCACGCGGTGTGGCCAGCAGCACCACATCACCGATACCAATCTCGTAGGGACCGGGATCAACCGGGGGCGTT
>NZ_DGMH01000047.1:0-8789 GCF_002388305.1 Sulfitobacter sp. UBA4523 | reverse complement strand
GGGGCGGCAGGCGCAGCTCAAGCGCGTTAGGGCGGGTCTGAACGTCGAGTGTGGGCGATGGCAGCGCCCCGGTTCCACGCAGCCCCGAGCCAGAGCCTGCGGTGCGGGAAAACACATCGGGCAGGCTCCGTGGCGCATAGGCGGATCTATTCGCCTGAATGACGGATTCAGCAGTGAGGTTCATCACCCGTACATTGGTGCCGCCAGCGACGCCCTCTACAACTTCAGGTGTTCGGTAAACCGTACCACAGCTTGCAAGGGTCAGGCCCAAAACAGCTACCAATAGGTATCGCACTTTAATACTCCCATTCATCATGTGACACCTCGCCCCCAGACAGGTTCGGCCCCTGTTAACCTTAACGGGCGGCGGCCTTGGTCATCAAATACCCGACCTCATCGCCCGCCCATTGCCGCGCCTGTACAATGGCACCGCTCTTTACACTGACCCAATACGTATTCCGAAACGACTGGTCCAGACTTTTGCAATCCTCGGTTACAACCCGCGTCGGCACGGTGCCGATCTCAAGCGCGAGCGTCGCGCTGCCCTGCGGCTCCACCAGACAGCGATACCCGCGGGTAGAAATCTCATCCAGTCCTGTCAGATTGCTGTGCAACCGGTCTGAATAACCGCGCCGCCCGGACAGGATCAGCGCCTTGGGCTCCGACACATCAGCGGCGAAGAGTTCAGACCCAAGGCCGCGTGTCCCTTGCAGCATCCCGTCTTCCAGCATCAGCGCCGTTAAATCCGAACTCAGCCATGTATCGACACCGTTCACACGCGCCTCGCGCAGCATGCGGCCGGTTTGCGCACGGTTCTCGACGGTCAGCAGCAAGGCGGGGGTGGCGGTATCCTGCACCAGCGCGGCAAAGCGCGGCGGAAACCCTTGCGCGGTTTTAGGCACGACTGAATCATCGTCCACAGCAACGGCAACACCACGCGCCAGAAGGTTCTGACTGGCGCTACAGGCTGTGAGGCCCGCCAGACACAGACCAAGGGTCAACGCACGTAAGATCATCGCAGGTATCTCCCCCAGCTGTCCCGCAGCTCTTTGCCGCGATAGTCGCGCACGACCCCGTGCAAACGGTTAGCGACAGCAAGACGCGCCCCGCCGTCGCGTGTAATCGGCTTGATTGTTTGCTGGACTTTCGTCCGCGACGGGCGTCCGGTCAGCCACGAAAGCGGCACTTCGAACCGCAGGCCCTTGTCGAAAGACCCTTCACCAAAATCATCAAAGGACACATCCGTGAGCGTGAAATACCCGCCAACCTTGAACCCGTTGTTAAACTCACGATCCAAAGAGAACGTCGCGCCATAGTCACCCGCAAGGTAGCGACCCACGTCTAGCTGCCCGAAGAACCCATTGCCCAGATCATAATAGGCAGAGGCATGGCCGGTCACGACGTCATAGTCCTGAAACCCGAACAGCATGTCGAAATCACGTTGTTTGACATAGTTCAGCTCTGCCCCAAGTGCGAGCCGGCTATCCATCGGATACCAAAGCACCTCGGTCGACACCCCGCCAAACATCCCTTCCAGATACCCTGCAGAAACACGACCGAACAGGTTTTTCCCCGGGCGGAACAAATACTCGGCCGTGAGGCTGTTCACCTCAAGCTCAGATTCCTTTGCATAGCGTATAGCATTAGAGCGGACCGGCTCGATCACGGAATCCGACACGCGGAACGATTTATCGATATTACCCACCAGCGGATAGCGGAAACGACCCCCAAAGGTCAGCCCCGGGCGCGGCCGGTAATCCATCTTGAGCTGGACGCCGAAATCGGCCCTAATCGGGCTGTTAGGGTCGAAAAAGGATGTGGCGAGATATGGGCCGATCGACGTGTCAAAGACCGGGTAGATATCCGCCAACTCGCCTTCGCGGCCCTGATCGTGCCCGTCTTCCAGACGCGCCCGCGCCAGACTGCGCCAGGCACCATCGTAATCAAACTGCAGCTCTTCCAGATCGGATCTTTGCGTCACGATCTGGTTCAGCGGCACGCCGCGCTCCAGAAACACGACCGTGAACTCTTCGATCGCGGGGGGTAGCGTCACCGCCATGGCCCGCGCCGTGCGCCCTGCCGCTTGGGCCTCGTTGTCGAAACGGGTGTTTTCCACGCGCACGGTCGCGCGGTTGCCCGACATGGTGAAGCCTTGCAACTCCAGCCCGTCTTCCGCCAGCACGCGCTGCAACACGGCCTCGACCGCATCACGCCCGCCCCCGGCAGCAGAGTTGTTCCACTCCGCAATCGCCAGCCGGTTGCGCGCGCCGATGGTGCGCGGGGCCTGCTCCAACCCGCCGGGTACAGACGGTTTCTTGGGGTTGATGACATAGCTCAGCTGCGCGCCGACCTCATGCCCCCCGACGACAAACCCCTTGAGGTGCACACCGTTGTTGAAACGATACTCCAACCCCACGTTGAGGGGCGAAGACACGTCGATGCCCGTGTTCACCGATTCCCGCGTGTATTCATCGGGGGAGTATTCGGCGAATAGCGTCATCTGGTCCGACACATTCCACTGCACGCCCGCGAAGACCGACGTTGGCCCGCGGAACCAGTTTCCTGTCTCTAGCTGGCCGCCCGTGTTGGCGTCGCGCGACCGTGTGTCAAACCGGTCTGACAAAATACTGAACGGATTCGAGAATGAGTTCCGCCCCGCAAGCCGCCCCCAGCCCAGACCGCCGGTGACCTCCAGCTTCGACCCGAAACTTTTGGTGGCCACAAAATATTCACTGCTCAGGATACCGGTGCCCAGAAAGTCACGCATCCCCACGGCGAAAGCTGGGCGTACGTCGGTTTCATCCCAGATCTGGTAATGCACGTCAAAGCTGCGGTCGAATGTGTCGCCGTCTAGATACGCATTGGTGCTAATGTCTTTGATCCGCGAATACCGGAATGTCCCATAAAGACGCGGCAAGACCTGGAACGTTGCTGAATACCGGTAGTTGGGGCCAAACGTGCTTGCCGTGAAGGCCAGATCGCCGTCCTTCAACACGCGGGCCGTCGGCATTTCAACCAACCCGGGTGTGCCGTAGGTCGATAAAGATTGCGCTGAACCTTCGGCAAGACTAGTGACGCAAAACGCCCCGGCTAGCATCGAACAAGCTAGTTTCCTCGAGCGCCCTTGCATCTGCTAACCTACCTATTAATTAATTGTTGCGAATACCGGGACCGTAGAGAAGTTTAGGAAGGACTACACTTTGTGTGCCGTCCAATCAACGGATTTACCATTTCGTTGCGCCAGTTTTGCAACACAGAGGATACGCCAAGACCCATGCTGAACCGTTGGTTTAAACGCCGTCAACCTGACCCCGAGCCCGAACCCCATTTCGATCCGATCACACCGGATGTACCCGTCATTGCGATCGGAGATATTCACGGGCGTTTTGATCTGCTTGAAAGACTGCCCGAACCTCCGGCCGGCACACAGGTGATCTGCGTCGGCGACCTTGTCGACCGCGGCGAACAAAGCGCGCAGGTTCTGCGGGCGCTGCACGAACAGCCCGATATCATCACGCTGATGGGCAACCACGAGCAGATGATGCTAAAGTTTATCGACAATCCGAAAGAGAATGGTCCGCGCTGGCTCCGGTACGGCGGGCTCCAGACTTTGTCGAGCTTTGGCGTCTCGGGCGTGTCGCAAACATCCTCTGGTGACGATCTTGAACGCGCCCGTGACGCCCTGCAAGGCGCTATGGGCGAGGCCTTGCTTGACTGGGTGATCAACCTCCCAACCTCGTGGGTGTCGGGCAATGTCGCCTTTGTCCACGCCGCTGCTAACCCATTGATCCCTATCAAGGATCAGGAAAGCCGCACGTTGCTTTGGGGGCATGAGGATTTCGGGCGCAAACGCCGCCGTGACGGCATCTGGGTCGTACACGGGCACACAATCGTCGACACGCCAATGATCAAGGGCGGCGTGGTGTCGATCGACACCGGTGCCTACGCGACGGACAAGCTCACTGCCGCGACGATCAACAATGGCGAGGTCGAGTTTAACTACCTCTGATCTGACGGCATCCCGATTTTAACCACACCTTAGGATACCTCTGCTTTAGCTGACACATCGGCACATGCGCCGGTGTTTGGTTGCTATGGGTAAGAGGTGACGATGGCGTTTATCGATATCGGGATACGGCAGGGCAGTGATGTCCATGCACGTCGGGCGCCGCTATACGAAGGCGGCGGGAAACGGGTGTTCGACCTTGCCGTCAGCCTCGCGTTGCTGCCGCTGATCCTGCCCGTGATTATCGTTCTATACTGTCTGGTGGCATCCACGGGTCAGGGCGGTCTTTATGCCCACCCGAGGGTTGGGCGTGCCGGCAAGGTTTTCCGCTGTTGGAAAATCAGAACGATGGTCCCTGATGCACAGGCCGCGCTGCCGGCGATTCTATTGGCGCGACCTGATCGCGCGCTGGAATGGGCGTTGTACCAAAAGCTGACCAAAGATCCGCGCGTGATCCCCGGCGGCCACTTCCTGCGCCGCACCGGTCTGGATGAACTGCCCCAGATCTGGAACGTACTGCGCGGCGATATGTCTTTGGTCGGGCCGCGCCCCGTCACCCGGGCGGAGCTGCACAGCTACGGTGATGCCCGCCACGCTTACCAACGGGTGCGCCCGGGGGTCACAGGGCTTTGGCAGGTGTCGGGGCGCGGCATCCTGCTGTTTGCCGAACGCGCTTCGCTTGATGAACGCTATGCCCGCCAGCCAAGCTTTATGGGCGATCTCAAGATCATCGCGCGCACTCTGCCCGTCCTGCTGCGCCCCACCGGATACTGACAGGGCGCAACAACAGTTAACGCGGTGACAGGCGCTAGACTAGGCCTTTGATCCCCGTTGCAGTGGTGCCGCTGTCGCGCACTTTTGAGATGCGAAACGGATAGACGACCCCCGCCATCAAACCAGGCAGAGTGACTGCATCCCCGCTTTTCAGCGTCACCGCGACATCACCGGCCCCACCGACCATAAAGCCACGGGTGATCTGCGGCAGGTCGGCGGTATCGTCGGGCACAATATCAAAGGCCCCGCAAATAGGGCCGGTCAATCCTGCGGTATAGTCATTGAAATTGTCGGTAATTGGCATGTCGCTCTCCGTTTGCTGAAGAGCGCAGCTTGGTCTACCGATCCTACCTAAATCTTACCCCACCGTGCGGAGCACCCCCAAGGCCGGCAACCAGCCTTGGGGAAGATCATTCACGCAAGCTTGCCGTGGCAATGCTTGAACTTTTTGCCCGACCCGCAGGGGCATTCATCATTGCGCGCAGGGGTGCCCCACGTGCTTGGATCATTCTCGTCGAACCCCGCCACAGCGGTAGAACCGGACGCGGCTGCGGCGGTCGAAGCCGGCGCTTCGCTGTTCTCTTCCGCCGCCTGCGCTGCGTTGACCTGCGCCGCGGCCTGACGTTCCTGCATTTGCGACAGGATTTGCTGCTGCTCTTCCTCTGTCATCGGACGGATCTGACCCAGCTTCTGGGTCACTTCGGTCCGCAGGCTGTCCAGCATGCTTTCAAACAACTGGAAGGATTCGTTCTTGTATTCGTTCAACGGATCACGCTGCGCATAGCCGCGGAAACCGACGACCGACCGCAGATGTTCCAGCGTCAGAAGGTGGTCACGCCACTTGCCGTCAATCGCCTGCAACAACACCTGCTTTTCGATGTTGCGCATGTTCTCGGGGCCGAACTGTTCAGCCTTCTCGGCCATCATATTTTCGCTGGCTTCGACAAGACGTTCGCGGATGACCTCATCGTCGACGCCCTCTTCCTCACACCATGCTGCAACGGGCACATCCAGGTTCAGCTGATCCGCAACCGCGGCTTGGAAACCTTGAGTATCCCACTGATCTGCATAGGTTTTTGGCGGCATGAACTGGTCGATCAGATCGTCGATCACCTGCTCGCGCATGTCGGCGGTGATCTCTTGCAGGTCGGCAGCTTCCATGATGTCGCGGCGCTGGCCAAAGATGACCTTCCGCTGGTCGTTCATCACATCGTCGAACTTCAACAGCTGTTTACGAATGTCAAAGTTGCGCCCTTCGACCTTGGCCTGCGCGCGCTCCAACGACTTGTTGACCCAAGGGTGCACAATCGCTTCGCCCTCTTTCAGGCCAAGCGTCGTTAGCACTTTCTCAAGCCGTTCAGAGCCGAAAATACGCATCAGATCGTCTTCGAGAGACAGGTAGAAGGACGACCGGCCGGGGTCCCCCTGACGGCCCGAACGGCCGCGCAGCTGGTTATCGATCCGGCGGCTTTCGTGACGCTCGGACGCCAGAACATAAAGGCCCCCTGCGTCAAGCACCTTTTTCTTCTCGTCAGCGTGTTCCGCTTCGATCTTTTCACGGATCGCAACGGGATCGGCATCAGGGTCAGCGTCCAGCGCTTCAATCACCTTCAGCTCGACGTTGCCGCCCAGCTGAATGTCGGTGCCGCGACCGGCCATGTTTGTCGCGATGGTAACGGCACCGAACTTGCCCGCATCCGCCACGATCTGCGCTTCCTGCTCGTGCTGGCGCGCGTTCAGAACGTTATGCGTGATGCCCGCTTCGGTCAGCATCTGGCTCAGCATTTCGGATTTCTCGATAGAGGTGGTACCCACCAGAACCGGCTGGCCTATCGCATTGGCTTCTTTGACCTTTTCGATCATCGCCTGATATTTCTCCAGCGCCGAACGATAGACCTGATCGTCTTCGTCCACACGCGCAACCGGCACGTTGGTCGGGACTACGACAACACCCAGCCCGTAAATCTCGGCGAATTCTTCGGCTTCGGTTTCGGCAGTACCCGTCATGCCCGCCAGCTTGTCATAAAGGCGGAAGTAGTTCTGGAAGGTGACCGAGGCCAGCGTCACGTTCTCGGGCTGGATCTGGCAGCCTTCCTTCGCTTCGATCGCCTGATGCAACCCGTCGGACAGACGACGACCGGACATCATACGCCCGGTGAATTCGTCGATCAGCATCACCTCGCCGTCGCGCACAATGTAATCCTTGTCGCGCTGGAACAGCTTATGCGCCCGCAAACCTTGGTTCACATGGTGCACGATGGTGGTGCTTTCGGGGTCATACATCGTTAACCCTTCTTCCAGCAGGCCGCGGCTGTGCAGCTCTTGCTCGAGGAACTCGTTCCCTTCGTCGGTAAAGGTCACGTTACGGGTTTTCTCGTCCAGCTCGTAGTGGCTTTCCTGCAGCAGCGGGATCACATCGTCGACGATTTTATACATCTCGGAGCGGTCTTGCGACGGGCCAGAGATAATCAGCGGCGTCCGCGCCTCGTCGATCAGAATACTGTCGACTTCATCCACGATGGCAAAGTTGTGCTGTTTCTGGAAAATCTGGCTCAGCTCAGACTTCATGTTATCGCGCAGATAATCAAAGCCCAGCTCGTTGTTCGTGGCGTAGGTCACGTCGCAATCATAGGCGGCGCGTTTGTCTTCCTCGGTCATGCCGGACACCGCAGCGCCCGTGGTCAGCCCAAGCGAGGCAAAGACCTTCCCCATCCAGTCGGCGTCCCGTTTCACGAGGTATTCGTTCACCGTGACCACATGCACGCCCTTGCCGGTCAGCGCATTGAGGTAAGCGGCCAGCGTCGCGGTCAGGGTTTTACCCTCGCCGGTTTTCTGCTCGGATATGTTGCCCTGATGCAGGAAAATCGCCGACATCAACTGCGTGTCAAAGGCGCGCAGACCCAAGGTCCGGCGTGCGCCTTCGCGGCAGTTCGCAAAAGCTTCCGGCAGCAGATCATCAAGGCTTTCGCCGTCAATCGCCCGCTTGCGCAGCTCTTCCGTTTTTTGCTTCAGACCGTCGTCGGTCAAAGCCAAGAATTCTTCTTCCAGCGCGTTGATCTTTTCAACCAGCGGGCGGGTCGCCTTGATTTTACGGTCGTTTGGGGTCCCAAAGACTTTTTTGGCGAGTGTTCCGATGCCCAGCATGCAATCTCCTGCCGAAGTTATGTTCCAAGGCGTCCATCTGCTTGCCGAGCCGCCGGACAGCCCCTAGATACAAGACTGAACGTGCGCCAAGGCCGCGCCCATAGGGCGATGTAAGGGCCGCACTAAACCGTGTCAATGTAGCAGCCCCTTGTGGCTGCCAAACCAAGGACAGATACATGCAAAAACCTCTCACTTTTCTGGCACCATTCGTGGTGGCAGCTTCGCTCGCCCTGCCTGCTGTTGCGCAGGACGACACTGCCGAAAAAACGGATGCGCAGACAGACGTCACCGCTGAAACCGTGGTTGCCACGGTCAATGGCACCGACATCACGATTGGCAGCATGATCATTGCCCGTGCCACTCTGCCCGAACAATATCAACAGCTTCCCCCCGAAGTCCTGTTCAAGGGCATTCTGGATCAGCTTGTGCAGCAAACCGCCTTGTCGCAAGATTTTGACGGCGAAGTGCCGAAGCGGATCGAGATGGCGCTTGAAAACGAACGTCGCCAGCTGATCGCGGGCGAAGTGATCGAGAGAGCAATGGCCCAGGACGTCACCGAGGAAGAGCTGCAAGCCGCCTATGACGAAGCTTACGCCGATGCAGAACCGACCGAGGAATTCAGCGCGTCGCATATTCTGGTAGAAACAGAAGAAGAAGCCCAAGCCGTCAAGAAAGAGCTGGATGAAGGCGCGGATTTTGCCGAGCTGGCGAAAGAAAAGTCCACCGGTCCTTCCGGTCCTGCGGGCGGTACTTTGGGGTGGTTCGGCCCCGGCATGATGGTGCCCGCGTTTGAAACCGCCGTTGCCGCGCTTGAAGTCGGCACTGTGTCTGAACCCGTTGAAACCCAGTTCGGCTGGCACGTGAT
>NZ_DGMH01000039.1:78277-79008 GCF_002388305.1 Sulfitobacter sp. UBA4523 | reverse complement strand
TCGTCTTCGCACAGCAGGTGCATTTTCGACACCGGCACATCGGTATCCTGCAACGCCTTTTGCACGCGGAACTCACGATCAACCGCGTGGGCGGATTTCAACAGAACCCCCGGCGGTTTGCGACGCAGCACATAGTTGCGCGACGGGGTTTTCAGCAGGAACGTCGGGTTGGACTGACCGGCCTGGAACTTGGAGACCTCAAGCGGGCCTTCAAAGCCCTCAAGGTGTTTTTCCAGATAGGCGCTGACCTTTGGAATATCGAGTGTCTGGGTGTCTGTGCTCATGGCTACCGTTCCTTAACTATAGGTCAGCATGTCAGCGGTCTCGGCTGACATCAGATGCGGGGTCGCGTTGAATTCATGCAGGAAAAACGCGGATTTGGTGAAGACGAATTTGGTGATGGATGTGTTCTTGATCTGCAGGTTCAAGGTCATCATCATTTTATGCGGTGCGCCGAGTGACGCGGCCGTCAGCTGCCCGATCACCCCACCGGAGCTTACCGCAAGCACGCGTTCCGCCCCTTCGGCACAGGCGATCAGACGGGCGGCTTCCACGCGATCGGTGAAATTGGCCCATGTCTCGGCGGGGCCTTCGATCTCGTCTGCCTGCCACTGAAAGACGGTTTCGCGCAGGGTACGGAAATGCACCTTGCGGTCGCCCTTGACCAGCTCCGGAACCGCCCCTTTATAGCGCGCGTCCAGCAGGTTCTGAAAATCATATTCATTCAGGCC
>NZ_DGMH01000039.1:77884-78050 GCF_002388305.1 Sulfitobacter sp. UBA4523 | reverse complement strand
AGGTCCGACAACTTGTCATAGTTGTCAGCCCCGAAAGACGCCTGACCGTGGCGGATGACCAGTAGCTCTCCCATGATGGTTTACAGAACCTCAAAGAGGCCAGCAGCCCCCATGCCGCCGCCAACACACATGGTGCAGACAACGTATTTGGCACCGCGACGCTTGC
>NZ_DGMH01000039.1:67975-77763 GCF_002388305.1 Sulfitobacter sp. UBA4523 | reverse complement strand
GTATTTGGCACCGCGACGCTTGCCTTCGATCAGCGCGTGACCAACCATGCGCGCGCCGGACATGCCGTAGGGATGACCGATAGAGATCGCGCCGCCGTCCACGTTCAACAGCTCGTCCGGGATGCCCAGTTTGTCGCGCGATGCGATCACCTGACAGGCAAAGGCTTCGTTCAGTTCCCACAGACCGATGTCTTCGATCTTGAGCCCGTGCGCTTCCAGCAGCTTTGGCACGGCATAGATCGGGCCGATACCCATCTCATCGGGCTCGCAGCCTGCGGCCATCACGCCAACGTAGCGACCCAGTGGTTGAAGACCACGACGTTCGGCTTCTTTCGCTTCCATGACCACAGCGGCGGAGGCACCATCGGACAGCTGCGAGGCGTTGCCTGCGGTGATGAACTTGCCTTCGGGCAGGTGGATGCCGTCCTTGAACACGGGCTTCAGACCGGCAAGGCTTTCCGCCGTGGTACCGGGGCGGTTGCCCTCGTCTTTTTCCAAGGTGACTTCGTGCTTGGAAATCTCTTTGGTCTCTTTGTCCTGCACCATCATCGTGGTGGTCATCGCGACGATCTCGTCGTCAAAGCGGCCGGCCTGTTGCGCTTGGTGCGTCAGCTCTTGGCTGCGCGCCGCGTATTCGTCCTGCGCTTCGCGGCTCACGTTATAGCGCTCTGCCACGTTTTCGGCTGTTTCCAGCATGGTCATGTAGATTTCGGGCTTGTTCTGCTTGAGCCATGGGTCGGCGCTGACGCGCATCTCTGGCGTTTGCACCAGGGAGATGCTGTCGACACCGCCGCCGATGACAATGTCCATCCCGTCGGTGATCACTTGTTTGGCCGCGGTGGCGATTGCCATCATGCCGGATGCGCACTGACGGTCCAGCGACATGCCTGCAACGGTCACGGGCAGGCCTGCGCGGATGGCGGCCTGACGCGCGATGTTGCCCGCCTGATGTCCCTGCTGCAGGGCGGAACCGATGACACAGTCAGAGATTTCCGCCCCGTCAAGACCGGCGCGCTTCACGGCGTTCTCGATGGCGTGGGCGGCAAGCGCCTGTGGTGTGGTGGCGTTGAATGCACCGCGATAGGCTTTGCCGATCGGGGTACGGGCGGTGGATACGATTACTGCGTCACGCATGGTGATCTCCCTTTGAAAGTTCGTCTGTTAGCCCCAATCCAGATCAAGACCCTGGGCCTTGGCTGCATTGAGCGCGTATTTCTTCGTTTGACTAAAGGCATCGGTCAGCTCTTGCTGGCCGCCTGCGTCGGTGATTTTGTCGAAAGCGGATGCGACACCTTCAGGGGTATTCTCGTCGCCGGTCAAGGTCACGCCTTCCGTTTCGTAAATACGGGTCTGGGCAAAGCCGCCCGCCCCTGCCCCAAGGATCACACGGCTGGGGCCGTCCTCGCTGACGAGGTACAGCAGGCCGGGGGTGATCGTTTCGGGGGCCAGCAGGGCCTGGGCCTGTTCAGGCAGCAGATCGGCGGTCATCCGCGTGGCCGCTGTGGGGGCCAGCGTGTTGACGCGGATATTGTCGCGCGCGCCTTCCAAATGCAGCACGTTCATCAGCCCCATCATCGCCGCTTTGGCCGCACCGTAGTTGGATTGACCAAAGTTGCCATACAGCCCCGAGGCCGAGGAGGTCAGCACAATGCGCCCGTATTTCTGTTCGCGCATGATCGGCCAGCAGGCGTGGGTCACATTCGCCGACCCGATCAGATGCACGTCGACGACCTTGCGGAAATCCGACATCTCCATCTTGGAAAACGTCTTGTCCCGCAGGATGCCTGCGTTGTTCACCAGTATGTCGATGCGGCCCCAGGCGTCCATGACCTGCGCGACCATATCCTTGACACCGGCCTCGTCCGAGACATCACAGCCATGCGCCATCGCCTCGCCGCCTGCGTCGCGGATTTCCTGCGCGACGGCTTCGGCAGCCGCCGACGAAGACCCTTGCCCGTCGGTTGTCACGCCCAGATCATTGACCATGACGCGTGCGCCGCGCGCCGCGAGGCCAAGCGCATGGCTGCGCCCTAGGCCCGTGCCCGCGCCGGTGACAATAGCGACGCGGTTGTCAAAACGAATATCCATCATCGCCCCTTAGTGCAGTGCTTGTTCAAAGATGTTCGGCCCGCTCATCACATTGATGCCGCCGCTGACGGGGACAATCGCGCCGGTGATATAGGCGCCGCCCTTGCCACAAAGGAACAACATGCAGCCCGCGATATCCGTATCGGTGCCGACGCGGCGCAGGGGGACGTCTTCGCCCACCTTGTTGCGCATATCCTCGTCGTGGGTCGCAAAGGCGGTCATCCGCGACACGAAGGGTCCGGGGGCCAATGCGTTCACGGTGATCGCGTCACCTGCCAGTTCCTTGGCGAGGATCTTGCTCAGGTGGATCACCGCGGCTTTCGAGGCAGAGTAGCTATAGGCGCCATCGCCCATTTCGCGTTCGCCCATCACCGATCCGACGTTCACCACCCGCGCCGGATCGTCGATTGTCGCGTTTGCCTTGAGCAGCGGCAGCAGTTTTTGCGTCAGATCGAACAGACCCGCGACGTTCACGTCCATGACCTTGCCCCAGGCCTTGAACGGGAAATCACCCAAAGGCGCGCCCCAGGTGATGCCCGCGTTGTTCATCAGGATATCAAGGCTCTCGGTGCGGTCCTTCACGGCTGCGACCATTGCATCGACACCTTCCTCGGTGCCGACATCGCCTGCGAACCCCTCGGCAGAGCCAGAGGCCCCGAGCGCATTCAGTTCTTTCGCTACGGCCTCGCAGGCCTCGCCCTTGCGGCTGGCGATCAACACGCGGGCGCCGGCACGCACCAGCGCCTCGGCGGCCATACGGCCAATCCCGGTCGCCCCGCCTGTGACCAGCGCGGTTTTACCCTCTAGCCCGAAAAGTGTTTGAATATCCATGCTTTAGAATCCTCTGTGCTTGGCGACCTGGGCAGCGTGATAGCCGTAGTCCCCGAGCCATTCGGCACCCACACGGGCGCGCTTCATATAAAAACCGATGTCAAAGGCGTCCGTCATGCCGATCCCGCCATGCATCTGCACCCCTTCGATCACCGCCAGCTTGGCGGTCGATGTCGCACGGGCCTTGGCGAGCGACACGGCCATCGTCGCATTGTCGGGGTCTTCGTCCAGCTTGCGCCCTGCGTGCAACACGGCAGAGGCGGTGACTTCCGTCTCGCACCACAGATGCGCGGCGCGGTGTTGCAAGGCCTGGAAGGTGCCGATCAACGTGCCGAACTGCTTGCGTTCTTTCAGGTAGCCCACGGTCATGCCAAAGGCGCCCGCAGCAACGCCCGCCATCTCGGCGGCGAGGGCGGCCTGCCCTGCCTCGATCGCGGGTTTCAGCACGGTCATGGCGTCATCGACCTGACCCAACACATCGTCGCCCGTCGCTTCGACGTTATCAAAATCGATCCGCGCGGAATCGCGTGCGTCGATCATGTTCTGCGCGTTGCGTGTGATGCCTGCGCGGTCTGCGGGAATGTCGAACAGGGTTAGCCCGTTGTCTGTCTTGGCCAGCACCAGCAAACGGTCCGCCAAGGTGCCATCGACGACAAAGGTCTTCTTGCCCGTCAGGCGAAAACCATTGCCTTCCGCCGTGGCGGTCATTGCCGTGGCATCCGGGTTGAACTTCGATGTCTCATCCACCGCCAACGCATAGGTCGCGTCGCCGCTGGCAATCTTGGCCAGCGCGGCCTCGGCGCGCGCATCGCTGACGTGGCGCAGGGCTGTCGCGGCGATTACTGCCGTCGAAAGGAACGGGCTGACGGCCAGCGTCTTGCCCATTTCCTGCGCCAGGATACCCGCAGCGGCATGGCCCATATCAACGCCACCCGCACTTTCAGGGACCAGCACACCGGCCCATCCCATCGCGGCCATCTCTTTCCACATCTTCGCGTCATGGGTCTGCCCGGCATCGCGCAAGTCGCGGAACGCTTTGACGGGGGCGGATTTATCAAGGAAACCGCGCGCCGAGTCGGCCAGCATGGTTTCGTCTTCTGTTAATACTAGTTTTACCATGATCTTACCCCGGAAGCCCAAGCACGCGGCGGGAGATAATGCTCAGCATCACCTCGCTCGTGCCGCCTTCGATTGAATTGGCCTTAGTCCGCAGCCAGTCCGCGGGACGGTTGCCCAAAGGCCCGTCCCATTCCAGCGCATCGCTGCCACCCGCGGCCATCAGCAACTCGTGACGCTGCATGTTCAGCTCTGTGCCCATGTATTTCAGCATCGCCGATGCATCCCCCGCGCCGGTACCGGCCTCGGCCTGATCCTTGTAGCGTTCCAGCGTGAGGCCAATGGCAAGCGCGTCCACCTCGCAGCGCATCGCGTCGGCGCGCAGCACGGTGTCCATCTCTTGCCCCTCGGCCAGAGATTCATTCAGCACAGCCCCAAGCGCGCGACCACCCGACAGGCCCTGCCCCCCGCCCGAGATCATCTCGCGCTCGTGGGTCAGCAGGTATTTCGCCACGTCCCAACCGCGGTTCTCTTCGCCTAAGATCCGGTCCTTGGGCACCTTCACGTTGGTAAAGAACGTCTCGCAGAAGACCGATGCACCGGAGATCAGCTTGATCGGGCGGGTCTCGACGCCTGCGTCTTCCATGTCGATCAGCAGAAAGGAGATACCCTTGTGCTTGGGCGCGTCACGATCCGTACGGATCAGCGCGAAAATCCAGTCGGCTTTATCGGCGTAGGAGGTCCAGATCTTCTGACCGTTTACCAGCCAATGATCGCCCTTGTCCTCGCCTTTGGTCTGGACACTGGCCAGATCCGACCCGGCACCCGGCTCGGAATAGCCCTGACACCAGCGGATTTCACCGCGGGCGATCGGGGGCAAATAATGCAGTTTCTGTTCATGCGTGCCAAAGTGCAGCAAGGCGGGCCCAAGCATCCAGATGCCAAAGCTCTGCAACGGGTTGCGCGCCTCGATCCGGTCCATCTCTTCTTTAAAGATCTTTTCCTGTGCGCGGTTCATCCCCGCCCCGCCGTATTCGACGGGCCATGTGGGCACGGTATAGCCCTTGGACGCGGCGCGCTCCATCCAGACGCGCTGCGCGTCGGATTCGAACTCAAAATTCTTGCCACCCCAGCATATCGATGCTTCACTCGGCTCACCGCCGCGCATTTCGGCCGGGCAGTTTGCCTCCAGCCAATCGCGCAGCTCCGCGCGGAAACCCTCCAGTTCCTGTTCGGACTGCATCTTTTCTCCCCCCTCGTTTTGCGAACTCCAATTCCGCACTGCAAAATTGCATTTCGAAATTCGATTGACAAGACAGTTTCTGAACGCGCCTATTGCTTTGCAAATCTAGAGGAGGAATGACCCGATGAAAGCCATGCTTAGCACTGCCCCCGGCGGCCCCGAAACGCTGGAACTGACAGAGATGCCACAGCCTGAACCGAAGAAAGGTCAGGTGCGTATTCGCATCCGCGCAGCGGGGCTGAACTTCCCTGACACCTTGATTATCAAGGATCTTTACCAGATGAAGCCGCCCCGCCCCTTCGCGCCGGGTGGCGAGGTTTCAGGCGATGTGGACGCCGTGGGAGCGGGCGTTTCCAACGTTGCTGTGGGCGACCGGGTGCTGGCGATGACCGGCTTTGGCGGCTTTGCGACAGACATCATTGTGGACGCGGAACGGGTGCTGAAGATCCCCGATGCGATGCCATATGACGAAGCGTCATGTCTGGTGCTGACCTATGGCACCTCCCATCACGCGCTGAAAAACCGCGCCGAAATCCAGCCCGGCGAATCCTTGCTGATCATGGGCGCTGCGGGCGGTGTTGGCGTGGCTGCGATCGAACTGGCGAAAGCCGCCGGTGCCCGTGTGATCGCTGCCGTATCGTCGGAAGACAAGGCGCAGTTCTGCCGTGATCTGGGCGCGGACGAGACGATCATCTACAGCCGCGACATGGATGACCGTGCGACGCAGAAAGCTTTCTCGGACGAGATCAAGAAGCTGTCGGGCGGTGAGGGTGTCGATGTGGTTTATGACGCCGTGGGCGGTGCCTATGCCGAACCCGCCGTACGCGCGCTGGCGTGGAAAGGCCGCTATCTGGTCGTGGGCTTCCCTGCCGGTATCCCCAAGATCCCCTTGAACCTGACGCTGCTTAAGGGCTCGCAGATCATGGGTGTTTTCTGGGGCGCGCATACGGCCCGTGAACCCAAGGTACATGCCGAAAACATGGCCGATCTGTTCCGTATGTATGCGGGTGGCCAGATCAAGCCGCGCATCTCTGCCCGCTATCCGCTGGAAAAAGCTGCCGACGCTCTCAACCTGATGCAGGACCGTAAGGTGCAGGGCAAAGTGGTGTTGGATGTTCAATAAGCGGATAGGACGTTCAAAATGACCAACACACAGATTGTCATCGCAGAGCTGCCCAGCGATTCGCTGACGCCTGCGCATTTCAAACAGACCACCGCGGATATGCCCGTGGCAGCCGACGGTCAGGTGCTGCTCAAGGTGATCCTGATGTCCATCGATGCGGCCAACCGGTCATGGATGAAAGGCGCGACCTACCGTGCGGCGGTCAACGCCGGTGATGCCATGCCGACCTATGCCATCTGCGAGGTCGTCGCGAGCAACAGCGACCATCTGGCCGTTGGCGATATCGTGGCGTCAGAGGCAACGTGGTCGAACTTTGTCGTCGCCGATGCGCGCAAATGCGAGAAGCTGCCAAAGGTGCCGCAGCTGTCGAACCTGATGTCCGTTTACGGCATCGCGGGCAAAACCGCCTATCACGGGCTGATCTCTGTCGGGCAACCGGTTGCGGGTGAAACCGTGCTGGTGTCGGCCGCCGCAGGGTCGGTCGGCGGCTATGTCGGCCAGATCGCCAAGGCGCTTGGCTGTCGGGTCGTGGGCATCGCGGGCGGGGCGGAGAAATGCAAATGGGTGACGGAGGAATTGGGCTTTGACGCCTGCATCGACTACCGCGCCCCCGGCATGACCAAAGCCCTGCGTGCTGCCTGCCCCGACGGGGTGGATGTCTATTTCGACAACGTCGGCGGCACCGTGCTTGAGGCCGCGTTGTTCGCGATGAACGAAAAGGGTCGCATCGTCTGCTGTGGTGCTGTCAGCCAATATGACACCGAAACCCCCACCGGTCCGCGCAACCTACCCGGTCTTGTCGTGGTCAAACGTCTGCGGATGGAAGGCTTTATCGTGATGGACTGGACCCAGAACGACGCCAAGGCGCTGCGCGCGTTGCAGACCTGGGTCGAGGCGGGGCAGATCAAGGTGACCGAGGACATCGTCGACGGATTGGAAAACGCGCCACAGGCGCTGATCGGCCTACTGGCCGGTGAGAACAAGGGCAAGCGCATGGTGCGTGTTGCCGCGGACCCATCCTGAAGGAGTATCACATGTCTGCATTGAAAGAGGCACTTGCCCATAGTGAAACGCTGATCGGGACCGAGGTCGGGGTCTCTGACTGGATCACGGTGGATCAAGAGATGATCGACCAATTTGCCAAAACCACCCACGACATGCAGTGGATTCACATCGACCCCGAACGCGCCGCTGCGGAAACGCCCTTTGGCGGAACGATTGCGCATGGGTTCCTGACCCTGTCGCTGGCGAGCCGCTTTGCCTATGATTGCTTTAACATGATGCCCGGACAGGTGATGGGCATCAACTATGGCATGAACAAGCTGCGGTTCCTGACTCCGGTCAAGGCGGGATCGCGGCTGCGCGGGCGGTTCACGCTGCAAAAGGTCACGGCGCGCAATGCCACCGATATGCTGCGCGAGAACCTGCTAACGATCGAGATCGAAGGCGTCGAGACACCCGCGATGGTCGCCGAATGGTTGGGGCTGGCGGTTTTCAAAGACTAAGCCCCCACACCAGCGCAAAGACAAAGGGCCGCGCATCCCTGCGCGGCCCTTTGCTATTTCGTCACCTAGGTTACCCCGCGGGGCAGGCGGCACCCGTCTCGATCCAGGCCTTGGTCAGCTCGCCAAAAATCTCCTGACTGCCGGGTGCGGGCTCGCGCCCCTCGCCCGGATGCCACCCCCAGCCGACCAGACCGTCTTCGGCGTTGTGCTCGTGCAGCTCTTCCAGCGTCTTACCGCCATTGCGTTCCTCGTCCTTGATCTGGGCACAGATTTCGGCAGCGGATTTGCCGATCCAGCCCATTTCAATCGGGGCCAGTTGCCAAGGCGTATGCCCCGGGATCGATCCGCCCCCCGCGGCAAAGGTAAAGTTCTGTTCGCCATGACAGGTGTTGCAGCGCATACCAGGCGCGCCAAAGTCCGCCTCTCCGCGTACCACGGGGGGTTCGTGCATCTGCATATCCATCCCTTGGCGTGGAGAGTTATCGACGGGGTGGCAATTCAGGCAACGTGGATGCCCGATCACCACCATCATCTCCTCGAAAAGCGCGGTGGAGCGTTCTGCCTCCCCCTCGATCGCGTCAAATTCGTCAACCGTGCGCAGACCGTTGACGGTCTCTGCCATGACAGGGCCTGCCATCAGCGCAGTGATGGCCATGATGTTCAGCGTATTTTTCATGACTTACACTCCTACAGATTTGGTAAAGGGCAGTTTGGTGACAGCTTGCCCCGTCAGGGCACGCCACGCGTTTGCAACGGCCGGACCGACAGGCGGCAAGCCCGGCTCGCCGATACCGGTGGGGTCATTATCGCTTTGGACGATAGCGACCTCTACCTGGGGCATCTCGTTGATGCGCAGCATGCGGTAGGTGTCAAAGTTGCGTTCCATGATGGTACCGCCTTCGCCAAGGGTGACCTCGTCGAACAGCACCGATCCCAGACCATAGCCCGCCCCGCCTTCGATCTGGGCGCGGATGACATTGGGGTTCACGGCGACGCCACAGTCAACGGCGCACCAGATTTTGTGCACCTTGGGAAAGCCGCCCTGATCCGAGACTTCGACGATCTGGGCCACATAGGTGTTAAAGCTTTCGTGCACAGCAACGCCGTAGGCACGATCCCCCTTCACCTTGGTGCCGTCCCAACCCGCCAGCGCGGCCACTTTCTCCAACACGCCACGGTCGCGACCGGCGTCGCCTTTCATCAGATCCAGACGCCCCTGAACGGGGTCTTTGCCCCCTGCTTCAAGCAGTTGATCCAGAAACACCTCGGTCGCGTAACCGGTATGCGAATGGCCGACCGACCGCCACCAGAGCACGGAGACGGGGCTGTCCTGCCGGACCCAATCCACCTTCAGCGCGGGCAGGTCGTAGGGCATCTTGGTGGCCCCCTCGTAGGACGTGGGGTCCATGCCGTCTTTCATCATGCCTTCCATCGGACCACCGGCCATGATGGATTGGTTCACCACCACGTCATGCCACCCGACGATATTGCCGTCCGCGTCCAGACCGCCCTTCATCTTATGCACGGTCAGCGGGCGATAATAGCCGCCGATCATGTCGTCCTCGCGCGTCCAAAGCAGCTTCCAGGACCCGTTCCCGCCCGCGGCTTTCGCGATCTCGGCGACTTCGGCGGCGACATGGGCCGTGGGCTGCGCGCGGCGGCCAAAGCTGCCGCCCGCGAACATCACGTTGATCTGCACATCCGATGGATCGACCCCCAAGGTAGCGGCCAGCGTCGGCTTGTCGAGCGACGGGAATTGCGAACCCATCCAAAGCTCCGCCTTGCCATCCGTGACCTCGAGCACAGCGTCAAGCGGTTCAAGCGCGGCATGGGCAAGATAGGGAAAGTGGAACTCTGCCTCGATCACCTGCGCGGCCCCGTCGATCCCCGCCATGGCATCGCCAACCTCTTCCGCGGCGCGACCGCCTTCGGCAGCGGCGCG
>NZ_DGMH01000039.1:393-67926 GCF_002388305.1 Sulfitobacter sp. UBA4523 | reverse complement strand
AGCCTTCGGCAGCGGCGCGCGAGAAATCCGCATAGATCTGCGCGCTCGACCGGGTTTCGGCTTTGCTGTCATCCCATGTCACCTGCAATGCTTCGCGCCCTTTGAGCGCGGCACCGGTGGTCTTGGCATAGACCGCGACCCCTTGCGGGATTTCACGCACCGCGATGACACCCGGCACCTTCAGCGCGTCGGTATCGTCAAAGCTGGCGACAACGGCGCCCATCTTATCGGGGTGGGCCACGACGACCGTTTCCATCCCCTCGCGATAGACATCCATCGTGTATTCGGCCTGACCGGTTGTCTTGGCATGGGTGTCCAGCTTGGGCACATCGGTGCCGATCAGAGTAAAATCCTTGGCCTCTTTCAGCTTGGGTTCGGCGGGGGCGGTCATGGTTGCGGCTTTTTCAGCGAAGGCACCAAAGCCTGCTTCGGTCCCGTTGGGGTGGGATATCCGCCCTTTCGAGATCGTGATCTCGGACGCGGGCACGCCCCATTCGGCGGCGGCGGCATCAACCAGCATCGCGCGGGCGGCGGCGCCGGCCTTGCGCATCTGCATATAGCTGTTCGCCATCGCGGTGGACCCGCCTGTGCCCTGCAACCCGAACAGCGTATTGGCGTAAAGTTCATCATTGGCAGGCGCGCTTTCGGCACGCATCTGCGACCAGTCGGCATCCAGTTCCTCGGCCACGAGGGTCGCAAGGCCGGTGTTCGGCCCTTGCCCGAATTCGATATGTTTGATCAGCACCGTCACCGTGTCATCGGGGGCGACACGCACAAAGGCGTTCGGCGCGAATGTGGCCGGATCGGCCGCCGGATCAAAGGCGGTCGCGGCACCGGACTGGGCGCGCGATTTTTCGGGTAGCACAACGCCGATCACCAGTCCGGCAGAAGCGGTAGACAGAAAACCGCGGCGAGAGAGATTAAGATTGGTCATGGCTTACCCCTCCAGCTCTTTGGCGGCGTTCTTGATCGCCTCGCGGATACGGACATAGGTAGCGCAGCGGCAGATGTTGCCGGCCATTGCATTGTCGATATCCTCGTCCGTGGGGTTCGGGATCTCGCGCAGCAGGGCCGTGGCGCTCATCACCTGACCGGATTGGCACCAGCCGCATTGGGGCACGTCGATCGCCTCCCATGCCGCTTGAACCGCTTTGGCCTCTGGCCCGTCGACACCCTCGATTGTGGTCACATAGGAGCCTTCAACCATAGAAAGCGGGGTAACGCAGCTGCGGCGGGTCATGCCGTTCAACTCGACCGTGCAGGCGCCGCATTGCGCGATACCGCAGCCGAATTTCGTGCCGGTCAGCCGCAGGTCGTCGCGCAGCACCCACAAGAGGGGCGTGTCATCGGGCGCGTCTACGCTCACCTCTTTGCCGTTCAGGGTAAAGTTTATCATGCTGGCTCCTCCTATTGGATGTTGGCTGCTGGCGTGGAATGTTGGGGCTTCCCTCGCAGAGGGAACTAGCCCGCAACCGCGGCGCGTCAATGTGCCCCAACGCAAAAGACGGAGGCAACGCGCCGTTGCCTCCGTCCTGACTTCATCAAAGCAAGGTGGTGCCTAGCCGGTGGTGTCCTTGACCGGATCCTTGCCGGTGAAACGCGCCACCATCGCAAAGAAATACGGCACGAAAAGAACCCCCAGAACGGTTGCGGCAATCGTACCGGCCAGCACACCGGCCCCAATCGCTGTACGTCCACCGGAGCCCGCACCGGTGCTGAGGACCAGCGGCAATACCCCCAGCGAGAACGCCATAGAGGTCATGATGATGGGGCGGAACCGTTGCCGCGCGGCGTCGACAGCGGCGTCAAAGATGCTTTCGCCCTCTTGCCGTCTGTCGCGGGCAAACTCGACAATCAGGATCGCGTTTTTCCCCGTCAGACCCACCACGGTCAGCAGCCCGACCTGAAAGAAAACCCCGTTTTCGAACCCGCCCAGATAGGCGCCGGTCAAGGTCCCCAAAATGCCGATTGGCATGGCGAGCATCACGGCAAAGGGGATCGACCAGCTTTCATAAAGCGCCGCCAGCGCCAAGAAGATCGCCGCCAGGGACAGACCGTACAGCAAGGGGGCCTGGTTGCCGGATTCCTGTTCCTCCAAGGACAACCCGGTCCAGGCGATCTGGAAGCCGGGGGGCAACTGGGTGACCAGACGTTCAAGCTCTGCAATCGCCTCGCCTGTGCTGACCCCTTCGGCGGGAGAACCCTGGATCTGCATCGCGGGGATACCGTTATAGCGGTTCACCCCCTGCGGCCCGTACGCCCAGCTTCCTTCGGCAAAGTTAGAGAAGGGCACCAGCCCCCCGCTGTCATTGCGCACGCGCCATTTCTCAAGATCCGACGGGGTCGCGCGGGCAGCGGCCTCGCCCTGCACATAGACCCGTTTGATCCGCCCCTCATCGACAAAGTCGTTCACATAACGACCCGCCCAGGCGACGGTCAGCAGGTTGCCCACATCCGTGGCACTGACCCCCATCGCACCGGCGCGGCGCCAGTCGATATCCAGATTGAACTGCGCCGCATCTTCCAACCCGCTGGGGCGGGCAGAGGCGATCAGCGGGCTTTGCGCCGCCATCCCCAAAAGCTGGTTACGTGCCTCCAGCAGCTGTTCGTGGCTTTGACCGCCGCGGCCTTGCAGGTAGAAATCAAACCCCGACACGTTGCCAAGCTGGCTGACCGAGGGCGGCACGATGGGGAAGACCATCGCGTCCTGTATCTGGCTGAAGGCACCAAAGGCCCGCCCCGCCACCGCTTGCACGCTTTGCGCCGCCTCTGTGCGTTGCTCCCAGTCTTTCAGTCGTACGAAGACCAGACCAAGGTTCTGCCCTTGGCCCGCAAAGCTGAAACCCACCACGCCGAAGACGGATTCAACGACGTCATCCTCGTTTTCCAGATAGTAGTTCTCGACCTGTTTGATGACCTCGAGCGTGCGTTCCGCAGTCGCGCCCGTGGGGGCCTGCACCAGTGTGAACAGCGTGCCCTGATCCTCCGCCGGCAGGAAGCCTGCAGGCGTGCGCATGAACAAGAACACCATCGCCGCGATGATCGCCAGATAGACCAGCCCGACCCGCAGCGGACGCCGGACCAGCCAGCCCACCGTGCCAGTGTACCCACCAAGTGTCTTGTCAAAACCGCGGTTGAACAGGCCAAAGAACCCGCGCCGCTTCTCGTGGCTGCCCTGCTTGAGCAGGGACGCACAAAGCGCGGGCGTCAGGGTCAAGGCGACCACCACCGACAGCGTCATCGCCGAGATGATGGTGATCGAGAACTGTTTATAGATCACCCCCGTCGAGCCGGGGAAAAACGCCATCGGCACAAAGACCGCCGACAGAACCACTGCGATCCCGATCAGGGCGCCGGTGATCTGGTCCATCGACTTGCGCGTCGCCTCAAGCGGGCCGATGTGTTCCTGCTCCATGATCCGTTCGACGTTCTCGACGACCACAATCGCGTCATCGACAAGTAGACCAATCGCCAGCACCATGCCCAGCATCGTCAGCGTGTTGATCGAAAAGCCAAAGGCCGCGAGCACGCCAAAGGTGCCCAGCAAGACGACCGGCACCGCCAGCGTCGGGATCAAGGTGGCGCGGATGTTCTGCAAGAACAGATACATGACGATAAAGACCAGCACGATCGCCTCGATCAGGGTCTTGATCACCTCTTCGATAGAGATTTTCACGAAGGGCGTCGTATCGAAGGGCACGACATAGCTCACCCCTTCGGGGAAGAACGCCGACAGTTCCTCGATCCGCTGTTCGACGGCGGCGGCTGTATCTAGCGCGTTGGCACCGGGGGCAAGGCTGACCGCCATGCCGGTCGCCGCATTGCGATTATACCGCGAGATCGTGGCATAGCTTTCCGACCCGATCTCGACCCGCGCGACATCATTCAGCAGCACCAGCCCGCCGTCGGTTTCCGCGCGCAGCACGATCTGGCGGAAATCCTCGGGGCTGGTCAGCAGGGATTGCGCGGTGATCGTGGCGTTCAGCGCCTGCCCTTCGACGGCAGGACGGCTGCCAAAGGATCCCGCTGAAATCTGCGCGTTCTCTGCCGAAACCGCTGCCACGATGTCGGACGGGGTCAATTCAAACGCGGCGAGCTTCACCGGATCAAGCCAGATGCGCATCGCGTATTGCGCCCCGAACACTTGTACGCTGCCCACGCCTTCGACGCGGCTGATCTCGTTCACCAGATTGGATTGCATGTAATCGCCAAGATCGGTGGCGTCATACTTCCCGTTCTCGCCAATCAGCCCGATCACCATCAAGAAGCCAGCAGAGGATTTTTGCACCGTGATCCCCTGCCGCTGCACCGGTTCCGGCAACAAGGCAGAGGCTTGCGACAGTTTGTTTTGCACCTGCACCTGCGCGATATCGACATCTGTGCCCGTCTCGAACGTCAGCGTAATGCTCGCCCCGCCTTCGCTGGTGGACGACGACGAGATATAGCGCAGCCCGTCCAGACCGGTCATCTGCTGTTCGATCACCTGCGTTACCGTATTGGCCACCGTCTGCGCCGAGGCACCGGGATAGGACGCGCGCACAGCCACAGAGGGCGGCGCGATCTGCGGGTATTGCGCCACGGGTAGGTTGAGGATCGACAAGACGCCGATACCCATGATGAAAATCGAAATCACCCATGCGAAGATGGGGCGGTCAATAAAGAAACGGGCCATGCAAAACGCTCCGGCTTTTGGTTATTCGGCGGGTGCCGGTGCGGCGTCCTCGGACTTGGCGTCTGGGGCGGCTTGCTCTTGCGGAGTAACGGTCGCACCGGGCGCGGCCTTTTGCAGCCCCATCACGATCACACGGTCGCCCGCCGATAGCCCCTCGCTCACGATCCAGTCCGATCCGCGGTCCTGCAGCACGGTCAACTGGCGCTGTTCGACGACGTTGTCGCCGTTCACCACCATCGCCAGCGGCTGCCCGCGACGGTCGCGGCTTACGGCTTCTTGCGGGACAAGGAAGGCACCTTTCGCGATCCCCGTGGGCATTTCAACGCGCACATACATGCCCGGCAGGAGCAGACGGTCGGGGTTGTCAAAGGCCATCCGCAGCACGACGACGCCGGTTTGCTGGTCCACATCGGGTTCGGCGGCGGTCAGCGTACCGGTCTGGTCATAGATACTGCCATCGGCCAGCGTCAGCTTGACCTCGCGCGGGGTATCGCCAAGGCGCTTTTCCGCATTGCCGCGCCGCCAATCCAGCAGTTCGGCCGCTGATTGCGTGACATCGACATAGACCGGATCAATGTTGCGGATCACGGCCAGCGGGCTGGCCTGACTGTTGGTCACCAAGGCACCGGGGCTGGTCAGGGACCGCCCGATCTCGCCCGATAGACGGGCACGGACCTGCGTGTGATCCAGCTCGATCTGGGCAGAGCGCAGCCCCGCCTGCGCCGCCTGAAGCGAAGCCGCCGCGCTGTCGCGTGCCGCTACCGCCGCATCCAGCGCCTGATCGCTTGCAACATTGCGCGAGGACAGTTCCTCGAGCCGCTTGGCCTCCCGCTCGGCAGAGCTGGCTTGCGCCTGCGCCTGCGCAACCGATGCCTGCGCCTGCGCGACAGCGGCCTCGTAAACGATGGGATCAATTTTAAACAGCACATCGCCTTCCGCCACGGGCTCACCCTCAGCAAACAGACGCTCTGTGATGATGCCGGCCACCTGCGGGCGCACCTCTGCCTCGGCAGAGGCGACAACGCGTCCGGGCAAGGTCGTGGCAAGCTGCACATCCTGCGGCTGCATCGTCATCACGGTGACGGCAGCAGGCGGGCGATCGCCCTGCTGCGCCGTTGCGGGGACAGACACCGCACAAATAGCCGTTGCAAGGGCGGCGCAGCGCAGCCCGGAGATCAAGGAGTGCATTCTGACGATCCTGTCTTTTAGTTCAAATCGAAAGCACCACCGCGGGGTGCTGTGGATGGGGCGGACAAATTGCCCTATTTTTCCGGTGCCGACACGGGCGACGGTGCAGTTACCTTGGGCCCGCAGGTGGCACGGGTTTCTGCCGGTGCAGCGGCTGCGGGCCGAGGCTGGATCCTGCGATAAACCAGAAACGACGCGCAAGCTACCGCGCCCATCATCGGGATTAGGGTTGCCATAGCCAAAAGCGCATTGCCCAGCAAGGCACCAAGCGACCCGACCAACAAACCGGACCCCATCTGGATAAAGCCCAGCATCGACGCCGCCGCCCCCGCAGCCCGCCCAAAGGGGGCAAGTGCGGCGGTGGACATAGCAGGCATCACAAAAGCAATCCCGAAAGAATAGGTCGCGACCGGCACCATCACGTGCAGAAAGCTCGGCGGCCAAAGCAGCAGGGTTAACGTCCCCAGACTGCCCAAGGCCACAAACACCAGCCCCGGCCCGACCAGCCGGTCTGCCGAAAACCGGCCCATCAACTGGCGCACCAACAAGGACGCGGTAAAGAAGCTGCCCGATTGCGCCAACATCGACGCCCCGAATTGCGCGGGCGTCAGCCCGACCTCGTCCATCAGGATAAACGGCAAGAATGTCGCCTGCGCATAGAGCGCGCCAAGGGCACCGCCCATCACCAAAGCGGCGGATAGGAACTGCGGATTGCTGAGCAAAGCCTTGTAGGTCCGGCCAAGTGCCTTGAAATTCAGGCGCGAGGGGTCTGCGGTCACGGTTTCTTTCATGGAAAAAAGCGCGACCCAGATCACGAAGAAACCGATCACGGTCATCAGCAAGAAAATCGACTGCCAACCAAACACCGGCAGCATCAGCCCCCCGATGGTCGGGGCCAGCGCCGGACCAAGGGCTAGAATAATCCCGATCAGGTTCATGATCCGCGACGACCGGTCATCGGTGAACAGATCCCGCACCAATGCCCGCGAGATCGCGATCCCCGCGGAGGCCCCGATGCCTTGCAGGAAACGCGCGCCCATCAGAACCTCTACCGTGGGCGACAGGATCGCAGCGACACTGGCCACGCAATAAAGCGCCATGAAGGCAATCGTGATCGGCCGCCGTCCAAGCGCATCCGACAGCGGCCCTGCGATCAGCTGCGCACAGGCGAAGCCCCCGAAATAAAGCGTCAGCGTCAGCTTGATTGCGGATTCCGTGGTGTCAAAGACGCGCACCAGCTCTGTCATCGCGGGCGTATACAAGGCCATCGACACAGGCCCGATGGCCACCAGAAGCGCGCCGATCAGACTGACCCGCCGTTCTGACATAATGGGCGTTGTCATTCGGCGGCCTCGGATTTGCACGTCGCCCCGCGAGAGGCCGACAGGTTCTGTCGCAGGGTCAGGGCCGTGGCGCGGAAGGTCTGCCACTGCTCTGGCGTCAATCCTTCCGAAATGATCGTCTCTACCCGTGCACCGGCCTGTGCGATCTGCGACAGGATGTCGTTGGCTCGCGGGGTCAGGGACGCGATCTTGGCGCGGCGGTCATTCGGGTCGGCGGTACGGGCAATCAGCTCTGCCGCTTCCAGACGGTCCAGAAACCCCGTGAGGCTCATCGGCGTCATGCCAAGACTTTCAGCCAGCATATGCTGCCGCGTCGCCCCGCAACGCGCCATATGCGCCAGCACCCGTGCCTCTGCCGCCGTCACAGGAAGCTCGGCGGCTTCGATCTCGCGCTCGAACACGCCACGGCTGAGCCTGCCGATGTCGCTGATAAGGAAACCAAAGCTGTCGGGGTTGATCTTGGTACGCATGTCTTGTCCGCTTTTAATATGTTTACCTTATTATATAGCGCACTGATACATCTTGAACCAAGTGTCAATTCGACCCTGCCCCAAAAAAACGTGAGGTAACCACGGTAAAGCTGTCAAATGCGGCGCAGCTCGAACCGGGATCGGTATCGCACGGGCTTTTCCGGCAGCAGCAAACAATCGGGATACTCGGGGTGGTGCGGGGTATTGGGCCAGAACTGCGGCTCGATCGCAAGCCCTGCCTGTGGCCCATAGGCGCCTCCGTCCACGCCCAGATCCGCACCTGTATCAATATGCGCGCCGTTATAGAGCTGCACCCCAGGTTGATCTGTCAACACATCCAACTGTAGCCGTTCAGTGCATAACCGGCACGCAAGCACCATCTGGTCCCCGCCTTGGGAAAGGCAAAAGTTGTGATCCAGCACCGGCCCGATTGCGCGCGCATGGCGATAGTCGAATTCGCTGCCCGCTACCGAGACGGGCGCGCCTAACGGGAGTTGAGCGTCATCCACAGGAAGGTAGCTGGTCGCGGGCACCATCAGGCGGTGATCCGACAGATCCGCCGATCCCGACAGGTTCCAATAGCCATGAAAGGCGGGATTGAAATAGGTCGGCTGATCCGCCGCGCCGGTCATCTCGATCTCTAGATGTCCTGCAGTATCAATCGTGTATGTAACAGAGGCGTTAATATTTCCGGGAATCCCGCCCAACCCGTCGGGGTGGTGCAGCTCAAGCCGGCAGCGCGTGGGGGTGACATTGGTAAAGCGCCAGTTCCGGCCGGAATACCCCGCGGTACCGCTGTGTAGCGTGGTCCGCCCTGCTTCGTTTTTATCAAGCTGATGCCGGATGCCCGCAATCTCCATCTCTGCGCCCGCGATGCGATTGGCGACCGGACCGACCACCGCGCCAAAGTACTGCATGCTGCCAAGGTAGGCAGCCACGTCGCGCCCGCCCAGTATCAGCGAATGCGATTCCCCCATGACGCGAAGCTCTTGAATCGTTGCCCCCCACGACAAAACGGAAATCGACGTGCCGCCGTTGCTGATCTGATGCCGGACGATCTTTTCACCCTCTGGCGTTGTGCCGAAAATCGTTGAATCGGCTTTATTTTTCTTGCTCTGCGCCGGCGTCATCGAATGGTCCCTTTCGTCTATTCAACTGCTCAAACGAACATCTAATTAGCCTAAATGCCTAAGTATTTAACCGAGATCGCCCCAATTATGACAAGTTTCGCCATCAGATAGAAAGCAACAGAAACAGCCATACCGAGCTGTTACGGACAAGTAGTAAGGCAAACAAATGAAAATTCTTGCGGTAGATGACGACCCAATCATCCTAGAGCTTTTGTCGCATTTCATTGAAGGCATGACAGACCATACGCTGGTCACTGCCGAATGCGCTGCCGATGCACTTGAGGCGATCAAGGACAACGCCCGCGCCCCGTTCGACAGCTTCCTTCTGGATATTCAGATGCCGGTCACCGACGGTATCCAGCTGGCCAGCCAGATCCGCGCGATGAAGCAATATATGGATGCGCCGATCCTGATGCTGACCGCGATGTCCGAAAAATCCTATATCGACGCCGCCTTCTCTGCCGGTGCGACCGACTATGTGACCAAGCCGTTCGAAATGACCGAGCTTAAGGCGCGGCTGTCGCTGGTTGAACGCGCGGTTGACGGGTTGGCAACCCGCACGAGCAAAGTGTTCGCGGCCAAGGCGGTTACCCATCACGACGGTCGGCCCGAACGCGCCGTGCAATTGCACGAGCCGATGGCGATCCATGATGTGAACAACCTGATCGAGTTCATGGCGCTTGAGAACTATGTGCAGCAATTGTCGCGCAGCGACCTGTTCGGGTCGATCTGTTTTGCCTTCAACATCCGCGATGTCGAAATCTTCCACGAAAACATGTCGAACTTCGAATTCTGCAGCATGCTCAGCGATGTCGGAGAGATCATTTCGGATACGCTGGAAGGGTGCCAGTTCCTCATGTCTTACGCAGGCGGCGGCACGTTTGTATGCATCACAGAAAGCGGCTGGCGCCCTGATCCCAAGCTTTTGGCGAATAATATCAACATTTCGCTGGCAAAAACCGAATTGTTCGATAACCGTGGTCAACACATCAACCCGCGTATTTGCGCCGGCAAGGCGGTGCGGTTGATGTGGAAGACAAATTCCTCGGTCATGGATGCGCTGTCAGAGGCGCATGCCTCTGCCGAAGAAGCGACAGCCAACTACCAGAAGGTCCAGAACGACTTCTGGAATGTGGGGAGAACAGCGTGATGCACAAGAAGCTGGAGTTACCGGGGATCGAGCGTATTCGCGCGCGGTTCCTCGATATGCTAGAGCAGCGCCAGCGTGCGCTGGCCGAGCACGCGCTTGCCGCCTGGGAAGGCAGCACGCTGCAAGAGATCAACGATAACCTCGCTGAAGCGCGTACCATTCTGCACCAGATCGCGGGCACGGCCGGTTCTTTGGGGTTCGACGATCTGGGTACCGTGGCGCGCGACAACGAGCTTGCGATTGACGCGCATCTGGATGGCCCCAAGGGCAAGATCGCCAACTGCCCGACCGAAATTATCTTTGGTCTGGACGACTTCCTGAAATCCTCCGAAGCGTTGATTGCCGAACAATCCGCGTTGGAATCCGCCTAAGCGGTCCTTTGCGCTTCCGGCCCCGAAGGACCATTTGCCGTTGCAGCGCCTCGCGCTCCGGCGATCTGGGGTGTGCCCCGCTTTCCCAGACATCCCATTGATTTCCGCACCATGATGTAGGACGTTCGTCGCACAACGAAATGCCCCTAGACGAAAGCGGAACTGCACCATGACCCAACCTCATATCCTGATCGCAGGCGGCGGTATCGGCGGCCTAGCACTGGCGCTTTCGCTGCACCAGCTTGGCCTGCGCTGCACTGTTTATGAACAGGTGCGCAGCTTGAAACCGCTGGGTGTGGGGATCAACATCCAGCCCAATGCCGTGCGCGAGCTGTTTGACCTGGGGTTGACCCAAGCGCAGCTTGACGAAATCGGCGTACCCGCAAAGGAATGGGCGCTGGTCGGGCAGAAGGGGCAAGAGATTTACGCAGAGCCGCGCGGCACCGACGCAGGCTATCGCTGGCCGCAATATGCCGCGCATCGGGGCCAGCTGCATATGCTGCTGTATCAAACGCTGGTGGACCGCGCTGGTGCCGAGGCCGTGCAGCTTGGTGCCAAGATCACCGGATACACCCACGGGCCAGCGGGTGGCGTGACCGCGCATATCGCCCATGCCGACGGGTCACAGACACGTGCCGAGGGCACCCTGCTGATCGGTGCCGACGGGATCCATTCTGCCGTGCGTGCGCAGATGCATCCCGATCAGCCGCCGATCCACTGGGGTGGTGCTTTGATGTGGCGCGGCACCTCGCGGGCAAAACCGGTGCGCACGGGGTCTTCGTTTGTCGGGCTTGGCGACCACCGCCAGCGCATGGTGATCTATCCGATTTCAGCCCCCGATGCCGAGGGCTATGCCACCATCAACTGGATCGCCGAAGTCACGCTGGACGAGACCGAGGATCGCAAAAGCGGTTGGTACCGTCCGGCGGAGCTGTCGGACTTTGCACATCACTTTGACGGCTGGACTTACGATTGGCTGGATGTCCCCGCCCTGCTGCGCGGCGCGACAGAGATTTACGAGAACCCGATGATCGACCGTGACCCGATCCCCACGTGGGTCGACGGCCCTGTTGCCCTGATCGGCGACGCGGCCCATGCCATGTATCCCACGGGATCAAACGGCGCGAGCCAGGCGATCATGGACGCCCGCCATCTGTGCGCACGCTTCCTGCAAGACGGGGTCACCCCCGCGGCGCTGCGCAGTTTTGACGACGCTTATTGCGGACCGATATCAGAGCTGATCCTGCGCAATCGCGGGGCCGGTCCTTTCGGGTTGCTGAACATGGTCAACGACCGCTGTGGCGGTGCCTTTGACCAGATCGACGACGTGATCCCTCCTCAGGAACGGGCCGAGTATATGGCGCAGTACAAGACCGCAGCAGGATTTGCCGTTGATCGGTTGAATGCCTCTGACCCCACTTTGCCGCAAGGCGCACGCCTTACATAGTAAGCCCCTAGGATCACCGCGTATTTTTTGGGCGATGCCAAAAACGTGAGCGGCAAAAAAGTTATCTTACTAAAATTGTCGGGTTGACCTTCCCCGCGATACTGTTCAGGTATTGCGCATGATTTCCATGCCTCCGGCGCGGCCCGTCGATCCGCAATTGTCGACAGCATCCGCAGGCGCGATCCGTCAAAAGGAACTGAACGTATGACCCGCAGCTTGATGACCTCTGTGCTTGCATTGACCTTGGCCTCCCCCGCTTTGGCGGTAGAGAAGTCCGAGGTGATCGACACATACGCCGACATCGCCGAAGCCGCCTATGGCGACAGCCTGATCACAGCCCAAGCGCTGGTCGACGCCGTGGATGCCCTGATCGCAGAGCCCTCCGCCGACACGATGCAAGCCGCCCGCACCGCGTGGCTGGCAGCGCGCGTCCCCTACCAGCAGACCGAAGCCTACCGTTTCGGCAACCCTATCGTTGACGACTGGGAAGGCAAGCTGAACGCCTGGCCGCTGGACGAAGGTCTGATCGACTATGTTGACGCCTCCTATGGCGGGGCTACCGATGAAAACGCCGCCGCCGCGTTGAACGTTATCGCGAACCCGACCTTCACACTGTCGGGCACCGAAGTTGACGCCAGCACAATCACCCCCGACTTCCTTGCCGAAACCTTGCACGAAGCCGACGGGAACGAAGCCAATGTGGCGTCGGGCTACCACGCGGTTGAATTCCTGCTCTGGGGGCAGGATCTGAACGGCACGGAACACGGGGCCGGTGGGCGCGACTGGACAGACTACGCCACGGGCGAAGACTGCACCAATGACAACTGTGACCGCCGCGGTCAGTACCTCAAGGCTGCTGCCGATCTGGTCGTGACCGATCTGGAATATATGGTTGCACAATGGGCTGAAGGCGGTGCCGCGCGCACCAACCTGACCGACAACGAAGACGGCGCGATCTCGGCGATGCTGACCGGCATGGGGTCGCTGTCTTACGGTGAGCTCGCGGGCGAACGCATGCGCCTTGGTCTGATGCTGAACGACCCCGAAGAAGAGCAAGACTGCTTCTCGGACAACACGCACAACAGCCACTATTACGACGGTCTGGGCATCCAGAACGTGTACCTCGGCGCCTATGCGCGTACCGACGGCACGCTGGTCACCGGCCCATCCCTGTCCGATCTGGTCGCTGCCGAAAACGCTGATCTGGATGCGGAAATGCAGATGAACCTGTCGACCACCATGCGTAAGCTTGGCCAGATCAAGACCGCTGCCGAAGCGGGCATGTCCTATGACCAGATGATGGCGCGCGGCAACAAGGGCGGCGAAGCCTTGGTCATGGGGGGGGTGAACGCCCTGATCGCACAGACCAAGACCATCGAACGCGTCGTTGCCACACTCGGCGTCGATGACGTGGCGATTGAAGGCTCCGACAGCCTCGACAGCCCCGGCGCCGTGTTCGAGTAATACCCCGTTTTCACGCGTTCCTCCTCCCACTGAAAGTAAACAAGAATGAAGAAACTAGCTCTCGCCGGTTGTGCATTGGCTCTGACCGGTGCCACTCCCCTTTTGGCTCAAGAACAGGCATTTGTCTGGGGCGGTGAGTTTGAGATCGGCGTCGACAGCACCGTCACATCCGATGATCCTGCAGGCGAGTTGACCGATAACTACGCCAGCCTGTCGCTCGCCTTCGAAGCTGGTGTCGCGACCAGCATCACGCTGTTTGGTGAAGTGAGCTTGGAAAGCGTCACAGACCCGGCCGAAACCCGTCATTTCGACGATCTGGGTCTTTATGTGGACGAACTTGGCCTGCGCTTTGATCTTGCCGCAGGCGAACTGAGCGTCGGTAAAGTAAGCCCGACCTTCGCTGTTGCATTGGACGCAGCGCCCGGTTTCTACGGCACATCGCTGGCCGAAGACTATGAGTTGCCCGAAGTGATCGGTGCGACATTCGACATGCCTGTCGCCGCCTCCGGCGGGGTTCTGTCCTTTGCGCTGTTCTATGTGGATGACACGGCGTTCAGCGACTCGCTGGGGACAAAGCGCGGCCGCAACACCACCGCGGATGGCGGCGCGGGCAACACCGGCAAGCTGAACAACGTGGCGCTACAGTACACGCGAGAAGTTGGCGACACGATCTATTGGGTTGGCGGGCGTTTCCTGACCGCGGGTGACAGCGATGTATCCGACGAAAAAGGGGCCGTCATCGGGATGGCGCATGACTTTGGCAACGGTTTCGACCTGATCGCCGAAGTGGCCTATTTCGACGGGTTCGCAGGCACGGGCGAGGATTCCACCTATGCGACATTGGGCGGTTCTTACGTTCAGGGGCCGTGGGCCTACTCTGCCAGCTACACCGGCATCGACAACACCGCGAATGGTTACGACGATTTGATCACCGTGGGTGTAGACTACACGTTCGAGAATGATATGTCGCTGGGTGGTGGCGTCGGCTTCTACGATGTAGACGGCAATGACTTTACCGCTGTCGGGGCATCGTTGGTCATCCCCTTCTAATATCGAAATAGGGCAGAATATGCGTTTCCTCCGGTCTTTTATCCCTCAGGCCCTGGTGATGTCCCTGCCCCTATTGAGCGGTCCGGTCTACGCCGGGCCGCTTGATGAACCCCATCTAAATATCATCCCGCGTACCGCCGATGAAACGGCCCGTATCGCCGATGTGACCGCCCCACCCGACAGTTTTGACGCCCCCAGCCCGTTCGAGGTGAACAGCGGCGGCGCGGCCACCGTACGCCCGCGCATGAACGCCGATGCGTTTTCGCAGGCCTCGGGCAATATGTCGTTCGAGGACGAGCTGACCTTCAAGCTGGGCAATGGGCTGTTTCGCAAGCTGTGGGTGTCGTCGCCTTCGTCGACGCTGGCCTCTGACGGGTTGGGGCCCTTGTTCAACGCGCGGTCGTGCCAAAGCTGCCACATCAAGGACGGGCGCGGACACCCGCCCGAGGGCTCCGACGACAGCGCGATTTCCATGTTCCTGCGCGTGTCTATTCCGGGCAATGAAGACGCCGGCAATATCAAAGAGATCGAAGGGTATCTGGCCACGCTCGCCGAACCCACCTACGGCACGCAAATGCAGGATTTCGCCGTCTCGGGGCATCGTGCCGAATACCGCTTGCAGATCGATTATACCGAAGTCCCCGTGACCCTGTCGGGCGGGCAGGTCGTGTCCTTGCGGCAACCGACATACACCGCGGCTGATCTTGGCTATGGTCCGCTGCACCCCGACGCGATGCTGTCGCCCCGTGTGACGCCGCAGATGATAGGGCTTGGGCTTCTCGAAGCGATCCCTGCCGCGGATATTCTGGCGCTGGCAGACCCGAATGACGCGGATAGTGACGGTATTTCGGGCCGCGCCAATATCGTCTGGTCGCAGGAATACAACATGCCGATGCTGGGCCGTTTCGGGCTCAAGGCCGGGATGCCCACGATCCGCGAACAATCCGCGGGGGCCTTTGCGGGCGATATCGGCATCTCTAACCCGATCTTCGGCGATCCGTTTGGCGATTGTTCTACCATTCAGGATGCCTGCGTAAACGCACCTCATGGGGCCGGTGACGTGCGCGGCTTCGAGATTGACGCCGAAGGGCTGGATCTGGTCACCTTCTACAGCCGCAACCTTGCCGTGCCCGCCCGTAGAGACGCGGACGCCCCCGAGGTGCTGCGCGGCAAACAGGTGTTCCATGAAACGGGCTGCGCGGACTGCCACCAGCCTAGCTTTGTCACCCATCGTCTGAAGGACCAGCCAGAGCAAAGCTTTCAGCTGATCTGGCCCTATACCGATATGCTGCTGCATGACATGGGCGAAGGCTTGGCCGATCACCGCCCCGAGGCCCGCGCCACGGGCACCGAATGGCGCACTGCGCCGCTGTGGGGGATTGGGATGACCGAAACCGTATCGGGACACACGCAATTCCTGCACGACGGGCGCGCGCGGTCACTGCTGGAAGCCGTGCTTTGGCATGGCGGAGAGGCCGAGCCCGCCAAGAACCGCGTCATTGACATGCCGCCCGCAGACCGTGATGCTTTAATCCACTATCTGGAAAGTTTGTAACATGAAAAAACTGGTCCTCGCCCTTGGTCTTTTCTGCGCACCATTGGGTGCTGCGGCCGAGGTAGGCTCCGCCGTTTTGCGCGATGTGGTCGATCATCACATCCTGCCCCGCTATACCACACTGGCAGAGCGTACGGATGCATTGGCCGCCGTTGCCCAGCAGAATTGCGCCGCTGATGACGCCGCGTTGCGCGATGCCTACCACGATGCCTTTGACGCGTGGATCGCGGTGAGCCATCTGCGTTTTGGCCCGTCCGAGACCGATAACCGCGCCTTTGCGCTGGCCTTCTGGCCCGACAGCCGTGGGGCCACACCCAAAACACTCGCGGGTCTGATCACGGATGCCGATCCCGTGGGCCGTGACCCGCAGGCTTATGCCGATGTCTCCATCGCGGGGCGCGGTTTCTATGCGCTCGAATTCCTGCTGTATGACGATCAGATCAGCACGATGGGCGATGCTGGCTATCGCTGCGCCTTGGTGCAGACGGTAACAGCCGATATCGCCACGCAGTCCCAGGCCATTCTGGACGGCTGGACCTCTGGCTATGCCGAGGCCGTTGCTACCCCCGCCGAGGGTGGCCCCTACCGCAGCACCGAGGAAGCGGCGCAAGAGCTCTTCAAGGCGCTGAACCTCGGGCTGGAGTTTACCGCCGACACCCGCATCGGACGCCCCATGGGCAGCTTTGACCGCCCGCGCCCCAATCGGGCAGAGACGCGGCGATCGGGGCGGTCTTTGCGCAATGTCGTGGTCGCGCTCACCTCTCTGCAGGATCTGGCGGAGCGGTTGGCGGCGGATGACCTGGCCGTGGTGGCCGCCTTTGACGACCGGTTTGACGAGGCGCTGGCAATCGCTGCCGACCTGGACGACCCTGTGTTCGCTGGAACGGCCAAGCCGCAATCCCGTCTGCGTGTAGAGGTGTTGCAGCAGTCTGTTGCCGCGATCCGCGATGTGGCCCGCCAAGATCTGGGCCCGCATTTGGGCGTCGCTTCGGGCTTTAACGCATTGGACGGAGATTGATCCCATGACCAACCGCCGCCATTTCATTGCAGGGATGCTGGCATCAGGATTGGTGCCCGCGCCGACTTGGGCCGATGCGGGCGGGCCGGCCTATCTTGCCGCTGCCGGCCTGCGCGATGGCAGCTTTGTGCTCTGCGGCATCGACGCGGCGCTTGAGGTGGTGTTCGAAATCCCCTTGCCCGGTCGCGGCCACGCAGCGGCGGCGCATCCGTCCAAGCCGCAAGCTGTCGCCTTTGCGCGGCGCCCCGGCAATTTCGCACTGGTGATCGACTGCATGTCGGGGCGGGTCAAAGCCACGCTACACGCGCCCGAGGGGCGGCACTTCTACGGGCACGGGGCTTTTTCCGCCGACGGGAGCCTGCTTTACACGACCGAAAATGACTATGCCAACGGCATCGGGCGCATTGGCGTCTGGGACGTGGCGCTTGGCTATGTACGCGTCGATGAATTTGCCAGCGGCGGTGTCGGCCCCCATGATATCAAACGTCTGCCCGGTGGCGACACGCTGGTCGTGGCGAACGGCGGGATTGATACGCATCCCGATTCAGGGCGCGCCAAGTTGAATATCCCCACCATGCGGCCCAACCTCACCTACATCAACGACCGTCGTATTCTAGAGCAGATAGAACTGCCCCATGACATGCACCGCAACTCGATCCGGCATCTGGCCGTAGGGTCCGACGGGCGTGTCGCGTTCGGGATGCAATGGCAAGGCGACGGCGATGCCCCCGCGCTTGTCGGGCTGCATCAGCAAGGAGAGACGCCGCTCTTGCTGGACGGTGCCGAAGATATGCACGGGTATATCGGCAGTATTGCTTTGTCGGACGACGGGTCCCAGATTGCCGTAACCTCGCCCCGTGCCGGTTTGGTGCAGGTATTTGACGCGGCAACCGCGTCTTACACCCGTAGTGTGGCGCTTACCGATGTCTGCGGTGTTGCCGCGGCACCGGAAGATTTTGTTGTGACCAGCGGTACCGGTATCGTTCAGCGTCTCTCTGGCAGGTTGAACCCGGAAAAACCGCTGATGTGGGATAATCACCTCGTCCGGCTTTAACCCCTGGCGGGTTGGCTTGATGTCACCGGCTTACATCTTCGAAAACGCAAAAAGCCCCCGTGGCCGGCACCTTGGCCGGTCCACAGGGCAAAGTAGTAAGGGCCGGAGCAGGCCCGAAAATCGATTAAGCTGATGAACTCTGCCCCGCGAAAATTCGCGCGTTGAGGGTTCACGAAAAAGGGAAAGCGCCGCATTCGATGCCCGTCTGCTGTTAAATCCTTTCAAATCATATCGGGTCGAACACGGTGCTTTCTCGGGCCCTGGCTGCGGCGAGGCATGCCGCTTTGACAGGGCGAACCAGTTAACTTTGACGCATACCTCCTTTCGTTGCCGGGCTTTTGCCCCACAAAAGGGCATCTATTGTTGTGGCTCCCATGTGGTCCGCCATCGCGACGACCACAGTCTCGTTCACGCCGCTCAGGAAGTTCACAAGTTCCGTCAGCGTCAGCTCTTCGAGCAGCAGCTTGAGCGTGCTGGCACCGACATTGTGCAACAGCTCGTCCAGTTCTTCGGCCTCGAGCACATTCAACAGACGCGTCGCGGCAGGGGTGTCGAGGTTTGCAAGCAATACCGCAGCGCTGCCGACGCCAAAGGCGCGGTCGAATTCATCGGTGCCAAGGGCGGTCACAAAGGCGTCGATCTCGGCCGAGGTCGCGTTGTTCAGCGCGTCGGCCAGTTTGAAGGCTGTCTGCCCTTCGGCAGAAAAATCAAACACAGCGTCGATCAGATCTTCGGCCTGGGCAGCGACACCCACGAAGACCGCGCGGGCCCCGTTTTCCATCGTGATGATGACGTCACCGTCGCGCAAATCGCGGGACCCGGTCAGGCACATGGCAGCGCGCAGATCGGCGCGGGTAGAAAACTGACCCAGGAAGGTGATCGCATCGCCGCGGGCGACGTCAAAATTATTGACGACGATATGCGTGTCGGAGGGTACCACGATAAAGTCAGGCGTGGCGATTGTCATTGTCTCCTGGGTCAGGTCGGGATGTGCAGCCTGGGGCGTGGCCCAGACGTCCTGCACATGAGAGAAGCCAGCGTTGATCTGGATGGCCTGCGTCGGGTCCGCATCTGTCGGCATGACATAGCGGGCGCAGCGCATCCGGTCCGCCGCGAGTTTAAGCGCGGTGCTGTCGGCTGTGATGTCCAAGACGGAGTCGGTAGCGTTTCCCGAAACATGGATGCCAAGTACTGCACCCAAAACCGCCTCGCGCAGGGAGGAGTTGTTGGCGATCTGGGCCAGTTCTAGGAATGTTGAGTTTGCCATCGTCTTCACCTTGGATTTGTTTCAGCCTGTGTTTGGTGGCTGTTAAGATGAAATTAACGCTAAATCCCAAGGGCGTCGCGGGCCTAGGCGGGTAGTCCAAAGCAGCTTGTGGCTATGGCGCTATCCCAAAGGATAGGTACCTGCTGCTGCACTGGCACTATTCACCCTGCCCTGCAGGCGGAAACGGAGTTTACCATTGCCAAAAAAGCCCGCCCCGCCTAGCCTTTTCGCAACTGCAAAAAGCGCCCGATCAACGAGGCGCAGCAAAAAACGCAGTGAGAGCAGTAGTGAAAGGACAGCACCAGACGACATCCAAGTTGCCATGCTCCGCAGCATATGCCGCGGGGGCGCAATGGAATCGATCGCTTTGGATGCTTTTACAAGTGGTTTGACGTTGTGATGTTTGATAGCAGGAGGCGGGCTTTGACTATGCTTTCCGGCGTCCGCAAAGCGACGAGATGAACCAGAAAGAGAATATGGCGGGCGCTAAAATCGTGAAACAGGCATGGGGCAAGCTGCGTCGAACGCTTTTGGGTGCCGCTATCGCCCTGATCGGTGCACTGCAACCGGCGGCTGGTCAGCAGGTGGACACGATGGATGCGCCTCGTGACATCACCATCGGTATTCTCGCCTCCGAAGGGATCACCCGCGCGCTGGACAGCTGGTTGCCAATGGCCGCCGCGCTGAACACCGCCGCACAGGGCGCGGAACTGAACTACCGTTTCAAGATCGCGCCTTACACCGACGCCACAATGATCAATAAAATCTCGCAAGGCGCGCTGGACTTCTTCCTTGTCGATCCCGCGGCCTTTGTCGTGGCAGAGGTCGAAAGCAACGCCCGCCCGCTGCTCTCTGTCGCCCAGATGTGGGAGGGACAGGTCTATGATAAAACCAGCGTCGTCGTCTTTACCACCGCTGACAGCGATATTCGCGCCATCCCGGATATCGCGGGTCGCAGCATCATGGGGGTGTCAGCCGATGAAATGACCGGCTGGAAGCTCGCGCTGCAAGAGTTTCGCAAGTACCGGCTGGATATCGACGATATCGCGTCCCGCGCGCTTTTCTCGGGCGGGAACCAGCGCGAGGTCGTCTATGCCGTGCAAGCCGGTCTGGTGGATGTGGGCGTCGTGCGCGCCGGTGTGCTCGAAGCGCTGGCCCGCGACGGCGTGATCAATATGAACGATTTCCGCCCCGTGTCCCCTGTCGATCATCCAGGCTATCCATTCTGGGCCAGTACCATGTTGTACCCCGATTGGGTGCTGGGGACGATCCCCGGCGTGCCGCAGGCGGCGTTAACCATTCTTGTCGACACCCTGTTGGGCCAAGATACCGGCAGCCCCGAGGCGATTGCCGCCGGTGGCACCGTCTGGCTGCCCCCGCAAAATTATCAATCCGTGCACGAGCTGCTGATCTCTTTGCGCGCACGACCCTACGAGAATTACCTGCAACGTTCCGCCTTGCGCATTGCCTCTACCTACAAATGGCTGGTGTTGGGCACGCTGCTGTTGATCGTATTCTCGCTGTTGTTCTTGATTTTCCAGCTGCGCGAAAACGCGCGACAGGCCCACGCCCGCAAGGATGTGCTGAAGTCGGAGGTTCGGTCCAAGCAATTTTATCGCAACGCGGTAGAGGCCCATACCGTGTTCTGCATGCTGAACCAGAACGGCGCGATCACCCATGTGAACGACCAGTTTGTCCAAGCCAGCGGCCGGTCCCGCGAGGCGCTGATCAGCACGCCGTTGGTTGATGTCATGGATGCCGGCAATCGCGGCGTGCTGACGGGCGATGTCTTGCCCGCCATGATGTCGGGCACCCCGTGGAAAGGCACCATCGTTCTGCATAAAACCGACGGCAAGGCGGTCTGGCTGCAATGTAGCTTTATTCCGATCACCGACGGCGAAAAACAGCTGCGCGAGATCGCGATTGTCGCCTCGGATATGACCAAAACCCGCGAAGGCGTGTCAGAGGCGCGGTTCAACAACACATTGGAACTGTTGCAGGATCATGTCGTTGTCTTCCAGCCGCAAACCTATGCGGTGATGTATGCCAATGCATCGGTCGCACGACACCTGATGCGACACGATGAAAGCGACGACTGGCGCGGCAAGAGCCTGTCGGACCTGATTGGCAAACGGGATTATGACAGTCTGCGCGAACGCTGCGCCGGCCTTATCAAAGGGCCAGAGCGGCGCGTCACCTGGGAGGTCGAGGCGAAATCAGGCATCACCTACGACATCAGCCTTGAATATGTCTGCCCCGCTCAGGACGAACCGCGCTTCATCGCGATCTACCGCGATGTGTCGCAGCGCAAGGTGGCCGAAAAAGCAAAGACCGAATTCCTGTCCACCGTCAGCCACGAATTGCGCACGCCGCTGACCTCTATCAAAGGGGCCTTGGGGCTTGTGCTGTCAGGTGCCACGGGGCAGTTGCCTGACAAGATGAAGGGGCTGATCACCATCGCCGCCTCAAGCTGTGACCGGCTGATCCTGCTGATCAACAGTATTCTGGATATGGAGAAAATCGAAACCGGCACGCTTGATTTCCGGATGAAGACGCTGAACCTGTCCGAGACGCTGAATACGGCGCTAGTGCCGAACCAGCTTTATGCCGAACGCGCAGGCGTATCGCTGCGCCGTGTCGATACCCCCGATGACGATGTAATGCTGACCTATGGCGACTCCAAACGGTTGGTGCAGGTGCTGGATAACCTCTTGTCCAACGCGGTGAAGTTTTCGGAACACGGCGGGGAGATCCTGATCGCCCTGCACGCGGTCGGGGATCAGCTGCGCATTTCGATCCGCGACTTCGGCACCGGCATTCAGGCTGCCGCGCAGGCGTCGGTGTTTGAAAAATTCACCCAAGGCGACAGTTCTGACAGCCGGTCCAAGGGGGGCACGGGGCTGGGGCTGACCATCGCCAAAGTCATCATCGATCACCATCAGGGACAGATCACGTTCTTCAGCCGCGAAGACGTGGGGACAGAAATTATCATCTCCCTCCCCCGTCTCGCGCAAGAGGACGCGCCGGCACCCGACACGCCGGTGCAAGTCGCCCCGCCAACGGCCTTTTCTGCCGCATTGGAACAGCAGGCTCGCAAGACGCCGTCTGTCATCAAAAAGACCGCCGCGGAACATCTGGTGCAACAGATCACACGCGCGGGATACGGACCGGAGTTCGAGCTTGGCAAAGCCGACGTCGGACGTCTGGCCGCAGGTGTGGAAATCGTCGGCGCGCCGTTGCTGAATAAATGGATCACCCAGAACGAACGTGACACGCTCTCGCAGTTGATCGGCGCGGGCGCGATTGCGGATGCGGCGGTCTGTGTGATCGAAGCCGCCTCGGACACGGATCACAGCGCCGCGGGCAGCGCATCCACCGCTGTGGCTCAGCTGCGGGCATGGTTCGCCACCTGTGCCGAACCCATCGGCAATCCCGCGCAACCGCTGACCATCGCGGCGGTCGATCACCCGGATGTTGCCAGCTGGCTTGAAACCGAAAGCATCGTGACCTTTGACGATACCGTAGATCTCGCAAAATCAGTCGCGACGTCGCAGGCGGATGTCGTGCTGACCTTTGCCATCAACGACGGGTCGGCCAGCGTCATGGCGGTGCCAACCTCGCAAGGTTTGATGCCCTCGGGCTGGCCGGTCTGCGTGCTTGTCATCCGGAATGTAGAGAACAAGAATTCGCTGGGTGTTGTGTCAAAATTCAGCAGCGGGCGCTAAGGCAAAGGGGGGTTACCGGCGCTGCAATGCGAACAGCGCGCGCGACGCATCGTCTAGTGCGGCCTGTTCTGCCCTGTCGGCATCGGCTTTCGCCTCGGCTTGCGCTTTCGACAGCACTGTTTGCGTGGTCTTAAGCGCGCGGAACTGCGCAAAAAGCGCATCCTCTAGCGTGTCGATCTGCCCTGACAGCGCATCCCCCTCCGCCGCTAAGCCACGTTGTTGCCGGTCAACCGAGGATAGGTAGGCGGGCAAATAGGCCTGTGTTTCCAAGGTGCTGCCCGTCTGTTCAGCAATCGCCCGCTGGGTCAGCGCCGCACTTTGTTCCGTCAGCGATGTTTGCTGTGCCCGCAGGCCCGAAAGCTGTGCCCCGATGGCATCCAGCTCGTGTTGCCGGATGGTGTTGATCAGCTTAAGCGCAGCGATCTGACGGCGTCCGGCCATGGGTTATGCGGCCTCTGGCATCTGTTTGCGGGCCTCTTCCATCTCGTAAAAGCTGGGCTGCAGGCTGGTGGGAATGTTGCCGCGACCGATCTCGGTGCAGATCGCGGGCGAATGGCCATGCAGGATCGCGATAAAGATGTCGCGGATCACGGCGTAATAAATGCCGTCCTGCTCTTCGATGGCTTGCAGACGGTTGGCGACCGGAGAGACGAAAAGATAGGCAAGGAAAACCCCAAGGAATGTCCCCACCAACGCGCCGCCGATCATCGCCCCCAGAACCGCAGGCGGCTTGTCGATCGACGACATCGTCTTGATCACACCCAAAACCGCCGCAACAATCCCAATGGCGGGTAGCGCGTCGGAGACAGTGGTCAGCCCGTGAGGGGCCACCAAAGCTTCGTGGTGGTGCTTCTTGAGCTTGCGGTTAATGACATCTTCCGCCTGATACGGATCATCGAACTGCATCGCCAGCATACGGAAACTATCGGTGATCAGATCAATGGCAAAGTGGTCTTTCTGCAACTTGGGATACTGCGAAAAGATCGAACTTTCTTGCGGGTTTTCAATATGTTCATCTAGTGCCAGCATGCCATTTTGCTGGTACTTGCGGGCCAGCGTATACATGAGGTTCAGCAGGTCCACATAGTCGCCCGAATTCCACTTGGGCCCCTTGAATGCCTTGACCAGCGCGCGCCCTGCCCCCGCGATATTTGCAAAGGAATTCGCCGCAATAAACGAGCCAAGTGCGGCACCGCCGATCATCATACCTTCGAACGGTAGCGCGTGGGTGATGATGCCCATGTCCCCGCCAGAGAGCATATACCCCCCAAAGACCATGCCCATCACGACCACGAAGCCCAGAATAATCGTCATTTGTTTTCCACTTGCAAGTTTCCAAGCACTTTAGGCATTTTCATTGGAATCTCAAGAACAGTTCATGTTCTTCCAAGTTTAAAAATTTGTCGCTCAAGACCAATTGCTATCTTTCCATGGTGTGACTAAGGTAAACCTCAGAATAAGCTGGAGAGTGCCGTGATCTCGGATGTTGAAACCACAATGATTGTCCTGATTGATGCGGACGATGTGAAATTCGCATTCTCGGGCTGGCCGGATCACATTTGCCTCGCGGCGTGCCTGTCCAGCTTTGGGACCTGCAGCATGATCGTGTTTCGCCGCGATGAACGCCACTTGATGCCGGATCGTTTGGTCAAACTGCTGAAGCTGCGCCGCGAAAACACCTGCTTTGTCCCCGAGGTCGACGGCTTCAAGACCAAGCAATTCCTCTATTCCGACGAACGCCGCTTGATGGCGCTGGTCGCATCGGACCCGGTGGTGCTGGAAGAAGCGGTCGATTACGCCGTGAACTACAACTACGCGCTGGAAGAAGGGCTGGACCCTGCCAAGATGCTCGGCCTGGATATTCCCACTGCCGACCCCGTGGTCGCTGCACCGCGCGGCACGATGGTAAATGAAGAAGCAAACCCCATGCTGCCAGAGTTCCTGCGCCGCTCGGTCGAACGATCCCGCCGGCCGATCTTTGCCAGCCGACGGGTCCCCACCTTGGGCGAGTTGATCAGAGCCTGATCACCGCAGCGCGTTGCGCAGGTTCAAGAATACATCATCCTTCAAAGGTGCCACCACAGGCTCGACGTTCTGTGCGACCCGTTGCACCTCGCCACTGTTTTGTGGTGCTACGGGCGCAGGGATCGACGCCTTATATAGCTTCTCGCCGGTCTCGGCTGGCGGTGTCGCCGCATCAATCTGCGTCGGGGCTACGTCATCGCCGGCATAATCCTCGACCTTCTGATATTGAACCGACACCGTGATCCGACGGTTAGACGCGTCGGTCGGATTTTCGGGCACCAGCGGCGCGGTATCGGCAAGGCCCGACACGCGGATGATACGATCACGTGCGACGCCCGAGGCTTCGAAAACACGGCGCGTGGCGTTGGCACGATCCGAGGACAGATCCCAGTTGTCGTATTTCTGGCTATTGGCAAAGCGGACAGCATCGGTGTGCCCTGACAGCGTGATTTTATTCGGCAGGCGCGCCAAAGACTTACCCAAATTCGCGAGCAGCTGATCTGTGGCACCCTGCATTTCGGCACGGCCACTATAGAACATCGGCTGCCCTTCCTGATCGATGATCTGGATCTGCAAGCCTTCGGGGGTTTGCTGGAAAATCAGGTTTTTCTTCAGCGGATCAAGGTCGGGATTCTCCTGCATCGCCTGCAAGATATCCTGCTCTAGCTTTTTGAACTTTTCATTGTCCAATGCGTGCACATTATCAATGGTCGCATCGCCAGCCGATTTAGACCCGTCGGATGCGGTTTGCGACGCGCTGGCAACATTGGCCGCGGCGGGGTTTTCATGGGCACCGTCTTCAGAGCCGATCTGCGTCTCATCTGGCACCGATGTCGCGGTTTCGTCGCGGATTTCCCACTTGGCCGAGGCCGGATCGTCGATTTTGCCAAGCTCGCTGCCACGGGCCACAATCGCCCCATTCGAAGCGGTCAATGTACCGGGTGGCCCCAAGGTCGCCCCGTCCAATACACCACTGCCGCCGGGCAGGGTCGCATTGGTAAAGTATTCGGCAATCCCGCGCAGCTTTTGCTCGTCCGCGCTCGAGAGAATCCACATCAGCAGAAAGAACGCCATCATCGCGGTCATGAAATCAGCATAGGCGACCTTCCAGCCGCCACCGTGATGTCCACCGCCTTCGATAACTTCTACTTTTTTAAATACGCGCGGCTGTGTCGTCGCTGCCATATGTCCTGCCTCTATTCTCGCGACCACGGGGGCCGGTTCGGCAGAGGTGCTTCTGCACCGACTGCCTCAGAGACATGTATCGAGGGGGATTAGGTGCTCCGCAGGACAAAACGGTGGCAAAGGAAAGGCATTTGAACTTTATAGCTGCGACCCAAGATTTGCCTGCACCGCCTCGTCGCGAGCATAGCGGCCAAGGCCGGCTTTCTTTGCATAATCCGCTTTGCGCAAAGAATAGTTCGGTGCGACGAGGGGATGATCATCATCAAGATTGAACTTGATCCGGTATTCGCTCTCGCTCAACCCGTGCTCTGCGCGCAGGTGACGCTTGAGCATGGTAAAGGATCGGCCGCAGCACAGGCAGGTGACGGAATCATCGGTAAACGACTCGGCAACCGGAACCGCGGGAATGGCGGTTTCAGTCGTAAACTGCGCTGCTACCTTGCTGATTTCAGCTTTGGCGGCTGAGGGTTGGAGCCCGGCGAGCGCGGCGGGAAGCGCCTGCGACAACGCCAGAATGTCTTGCACGGTTGCGGATTCACGGCCAGCGAATGCGGCAATCACGCGAATTGCGGCCTCGGAAACGGGGGGATCTGTAAACTCTGTCACTTTCGTATGCGCCTTTACTACGTCGGTGCGGGATGAAGCCTCGTGAACAAATCTTGGGAACTCTACTAGAATACCAGGATTGTCCGCTAACCTCACAAAAATTGTCAATATCTCTTAAGTATAGGTTGGCCCGCCGCAAGGAATGGCGAAAGGACAACACCTTATGAACTCAAGATAAACTGCGGTGGATTAATTCAACCGGTGGCGGTCGGGATGCAAGCTCGGCAGGTCAGATGTGGCAAAACCTTGCCGTTTCTGACCACTCTCAGCGACTGCGGACAGAACACCCGACTTGGCCACAACTTCTGCCGCGTGAAGGATCACCGCGCGCATGTTTTCATCCTGCACCGCCTCGTCGCGCAAATGGACCAGCCGTTTGGCCGCCGCGAGCGCACGCCGCTTTGGCGCAACAATTTCAAGTATGTCTGCCATTTTCTAGCGCCTATTCTTGAGGTTCTCTCAGACGCGTTCTGCAGTCTGCAAGGATATACATAGCGTGGAAGGTTAAAGAATAGTGAACGTATAGCTTTTTCATGACAAGCAGGCCCAATTATTGCCGCATAACTCTGACTTTGATTTCGCCCACGGGTTCGTGCAACAAAGGGATAACCCAGTTCATCGCTCCCTTTCCTAGTATATGGCCGTTATCATCGTGTCCTTCCCGCGTCTCGCCGCAATGCTATCCTTTTCCGAACACCCATCGGTCAACCCATTGGAGCAGCGCGATAAATGACCAAGATCCTACTCGTCTCGACGGCACCTTCGGTGCGCAACGCCCTGAACTATTTATTTACGGTTATCCTAAAGTTCGACTTTGAATGTATAGACTTTGACGCCTGCGAAGATTGGCTACACAACAATGAAAACGTTAACGCGGTTTTCGTCGATATGACCGAAGCGAACAGCAACCCGGCCCCGCTGATCAGCACGCTCACCACCCACGCGCAGCCCGGAGTCGTGCTCGCAATACAAGAGCTGAAGGGGGTATGGGGTGCCGATGCGTTTGAAGCGGGTGCGATCGATGTCCTCACATGGCCCTGCAATCTGCGCGAGCTGTCTTTACGACTGAACCGACGCCTGCCAACCCCTACGCCGTCAATTGAACAGCCTCACGATGTGAGCTGGGATGTCGAAGCGTATATCGCTCTGCGCGCCGGATTAACGACGGCGGAAGCTCAAATCATGCGGGTATTATTCGCCCAAGACGGGCAAATTGTGACCCGCGATGCGCTAAGTCTCGCCGTAGAATCTCGGCCGTGGCGCTATGGTGATCGGAAATTTGATGTCCACGTCGCGAAAATCCGTAAGAAATTTGCGGACACATTTGACGAGCGTATTTCCGTCGAAACGGTACGCTCCAGTGGCTACATGCTGCGCACGGGCGGGCTGAATGCCTTCGATCCGACGTAAGGGATGCCCGTACCTGCACGGCGAGAGAATCGCACCTTTCCGCACTCACACTTGCCGCACATTCTCAACACATTTATTGTAAATTCGCATATGGGTGAACATGCAGCCATATTTTGCCCCGCCCACCAATACTTGTGCTGTGGATAACATTTCGCCCCATATTTGGTTCCCAAAAATATGGGTGATTGGGGGAATTTTGCCGAAATCACCGCAAGCGTCAGCGCAAAACCGCTGCGCTGATCGTTGTTGGAATTCAAGAACAGCTTGCGAAGTTTAACAAATCCGGAATTCAAAAAACCGTGTCGGGAAGATACCTTGGGGTTGCACATGCGACACTTGGGGAAGTTTTAACTATGCGTTCTGATTTGATGGGGCACATCTGGGGCGGTCGGCTGGAATTTTGCGCCGATCCTTGCAACACGCCCTTGGGCCGCATCCTGTCGTCACTGCTCGCGTCGCCGATCACCCGTTTCACCGTCGCCGTAGAGGACGCTGATCTGACGCCCTTCGCGATCTACGCCGGAGAAGAGATCATTTCCGGTGCCTCTTTGGCCGATGTTCTAGATCAGGAGTTTGGCCTTGATCTGGAAGATGACGCCATCGTTTTGATCGAACCCTGCGCCCAACCAACCCTGACGCCTACGTGCCCCGTTCAACTTGGCCACCACATCGGCCATATCATCGTTTCCCTCGCCCAGTCCGAGCGTGACGGCACCGCCCCTGATGGCTTACTTTCCGCTGATAATATCGCCCACAGCTTTCACCGTGAAATGCTGCGCACGGTTACTCCGGGCCAGCACATTCATTAACACTGCGGCCCCCCGAAAACCCCGCCACAGTGTGACATGCAAAGCATGATTTAAAAACAAGTGCTTAAAATTACCCTTGCTTTCAAGAAATTAAGGATTTTTTAATTCCCCCTTAACTGTGCCACCCTATAGTTGAACCGAGGCAGAATAAAAAGGCAGTGAAATGAGTGTAACCGCGTATAAGCGGACCATCTCGCACACCGAAGATCCGCGCCAGATTGAGCGTCGGATTTTGGCGAGCGTGACATCCAAACTTGAAAACAAATTCGAAGCATTTGACGGTGCTGCGGAAAAATCTCAAAAGCTTCAGATGCTTGCAGATGGCCTGCGCGATACCCTGTGGGAGAACCAGCGCGTTTGGCTCACGTTCAAGGCCGATTTGGCCGAGAAGGATAACGGGCTGACGGCCGATTTGCGCGCTGCGCTGATCTCGCTGGCTCTTTGGGTGGAAAACCACACTAAAGCGGTCCTGTCCGGGTCTAAAAATGTGAAGCCTTTGATTGATATTAACCGCAGTATTATCGACGGTCTGAGCGGACGGGCTGCAAAAGTCGCGGCGGAGTAAGCTTTATGGCGCTGCGATTAACCCTGAAACCGAACGAGCGGATCCTGATTAACGGCTGTGTCGTGCGCAACGCCGATCGCCGTCAGATGATTGTGATCGAGAATCAGGCTGACATCGTGCGTGAAGCCGATCTGCTAAAAGAGGATGAAGAGCGCACCCCTGTAAAAGAGGTCTATTTCTTCATCCAGACCGCCTTGCTTGAGCCATCGACCCGTAAAAAATTGGTGTCGATCATTCAAAGGAAACTAGGCGCGCTTGCGCCGGTTTTCCACGACGAGATGGCCAGCCACATCTTTGAAGCCGCGGCTCACGTGTCTTCTGCTGACTTCTACAAAGCGATGCGCACATTGCGCCCCCTGATCGAATATGAAGAAAAACTGTTCAAAATGATCCGGGAAAAGAACACAGCCACGGCGGCGGAATAGGGTAAACCTATGATCAGCATTTCAGGTTTAGGCAGTTCCACCGCGCTCAAGCTGATTGACGCAACGCGGGACAAACAGCTTGATCTGATGCGTGATTCTGCCGCCAATAAACGCGCGGAAGAAGCGTTTCGCGACAGAATCGGCGACATCTCCAGCCCAGAAGAGTTGATCGCGGATTTTGAAGTCTACAGTTTTGTGATGCGGGCCTTTGACCTGGAAGACCAGATTTTCGGCAAAGGGCTGATTCGCAAAATGCTGGAATCCGATCCGGTCGAACCTTCATCCCTGCTGAACCGACTGACCGACAGCCGCTTCCGCGAAATGCATCTGGCCCTTGGCTTCACGACAGAGGCAGGTCCGCAGACCCCTGATTTGACGAACCCTGATTTTCTGAATGATGTGACGACGCGCTTCTATAATCGGCAATACATCAACGAAAATGACGCTCAGAACGAGACCGTGGGCACGGTGTTAGAATTTCGTGACAAGTTTAGCGGCATTAATAACTGGTTCGAGGTGCTTGCCAGCGAGAAGTTGACTAATTTCTTCCAGGTCGCCTTGTCACTCCCCGAACAGATGTCTGCCCTTGATCTCGACAAACAAAAGGCGCTTCTCGCTGATAAATTCGACCTCGAAAAACTGGCGGATCCGGCGGAGCGTGAGAAGCTGATCGCGCGCTACGTCGCCATTTCAGATGCAGTTAACCCACAGGGATTTCAGGCGAATTCGATCGCGCTTGATCTGCTGCAATCCTACAATCTGGGCGGCCAGTTCGTGCCGATCACAATCGATGTGACAGCAGTCACATTCTCTGCATCGCGCCTGTATCGCTGATCAGCTCGGCATATCCGACATCATATCGTCGTCGTTTTCGGGCAAGGATACCTCCCCTTCCGACATCAAACGCAATGCGGCTTCGACCAACTGAGCCTGCGCGCCTTTAACATCTTTGGACCGGACAGGGCCCATTGAAGACATTTCATCCTGCAGCATTCCGCGTGATCGCGAAGGCAGGGAAGCCAGGAAATGTTCACGCACTTCCTTCTTGGCACCACGCAGCGCCATCGGCAGGGTATTCCCGCTCACTTCGCGCATGATTTTCCCCAACATCATTTCGTTGAATTTAACCAAATCATCGAAAACAAACATTTTTTGCTTGATCGACAAGAGCTTATCGGGCTGGCGTTCTTCCAGGTTGCGGGTGAGATTAACCAACATATCTTCATCGAGTTTGTTGAAAATCGACACCAATTGGCTCTCGATCCGGGCTTCAGCGCTGTTCCCGGCCTTGGCCAGCACATCTTCACGCAGTGTGTTTTCGATATTCTGAATCGTATCGATCGGCAGCTTGTCCATGCCCATGATGCGCTCGATCAGATCGGCGGCGCGTTCGGCCCCCAACAGCGGCAATACCTTTGCCGCGACGTCAGGCCGGATTCGTGTCAGGATAACTGCGATCGTCTGGTTGTGTTCCTTTTGAAGAAAGGCGACCAATTCCTTCTCGTCCAGATCCGATAGGTCTTTCCAAACGTTATCGATCTTTTTGCCGTCAATTTCCTGCAAAATCTCAGCAACACGATCTTCGGGGAGGAATTCTTTCAGCAATCCGCGCGCAGCATCAATCGAGCCGACCACACTGCCGCTGTGATTCACTTTTTCATCAAATTCCGCGATGATTTCTTCGACGATACCAGCGTCGACTTCGCCCATCGTCGAGATAGCGGTGGTGATCTGGCGGATCTCATCAACATCAAGCTGCTGCATGATCGCGCCGCCCCTCTCCTCGCCCAAACACAGGAAAAGGATCGCCGATTTCTGCGCGCCGGACATGTGGCGATGTTTGCGAAGGGGTACAAACTGGTTCATGAGATCGTCGATTCCCGCAGGCTGGATATTATCGCACAAGGATAGCCGAAACTATTCTTGTTTGACATGGCTATTTATGACCGCGGCGGTTTATCCGGAAACGTAGGATTGAATCAGCGATCCAGCCAACATGTACCACCCATCGATCAGTACGAAAAAGATGACCTTGAAGGGCAGCGAAACCAACACGGGCGGCAGCATCATCATGCCTGCGCTCATCAAAACCGATGCCACGATCAGGTCGATTGCGATGAATGGAAGGTAAATCAGAAAGCCAATGGTAAACGCGCGACGCAGCTCCGAAATCATGAAGGATGGCACCAGCACCCGCCAGCTTGGCAACGCAGCAGGCCCGTCCGAGGGCGGCGACGCTTCATCCGCAATATCGGTGAAAAGCTGGAGATCCTTGTCGCGCGTATTCACCAACATGAAGTTGTAAAACGGCTCGGATATATTGCGCACGGCCTGCTCTTCAATGATGGCGTTTTCCATCAAGGGGACTAGCCCGCCCTCCCACGCATCCTCGAACACCGGCTGCATTACAAAGAAGGTCATGAACAGCGCCATAGCGTTCAACACGATGTTCGGTGGCGTTTGGTTCAGCCCAAGCGCAAGCCGTAACATCGAGAAAACAATGACGAATCTGGTGAAGCTCGTGACCATCACCAAAAGCCCCGGTGCCACGCTCAGGACCGTAATGATCGCGAACAGCTGGATCAGACGGCCCGACAGGCTGGCCCCCTCGTCCGTGCCCGGCGTTACGTCACCGAAAGCCGAAGAGAGGTCCCGCACCATGCTGCCAAGGTCTGCCTCTTGCGCCCATCCAGTCGATGCGGACGCAACGACACCGGCCAAAACCAAGGCCAGACCACACATCACGCGCGGTGCAAACAAGGGCAGCAAACGGGGGTACATCAGATTTCTGAGACGAAGTCTTTGACGATCTCACGCAGCGCAACTCCAAGGGAATCCCCCTGCACGCGCACCAGATCACCGCGCGCGACCATGCGATCGTTAATCATGATGTCAACGGGTTCACCCACGCGGCGGTCAAGCTCGATCACCGACCCTTTGGTCAGGTTCAGCAGTTCCGAGATCGGCATACGGCTGCGCCCCAGAACGACACGGACGTCAAGTTTGACACCAAAAATCGCATCAAGGCTTTTACCATCCAGACCCGCCGGCGCTTTGGTCTCTGCATCCTGAGCGTTGCTGTCAGTCAGGTCTGCTTGGGTTTTATCCTGGTCATTATGTAGCATTATTCAGCAATCCTTGTGGTTGCGGTCAGTTCAACGGCGGCGGTTTGCAAGGCGCTGCGCACGGCCGTGGTTGCCTCTTCGAGATCGTATTCCAGCTTCCCGCCCTGCCAGACGACCCGCGCCGCACCACGGGGCAAATCGCTATCCGCGACAATCTTGATCGACGCGGCGTCTGTTGATGCAGGTAGCCAAACCGGCGGCTCAGCTTTCAGCCGTGCGGCGACTTCGGGGCAGGCGGTGATGGACAGAACCGGTGTACTGCGGCTTAGGGCGACGCTTTCACGGATGCGACCAATGGCCAGATCGACGCCGTAGTTTTGCAGCAACTCTGGCACAAGCCGGTCGCCGATGCCGAGGAAGAGTTCCACGATATCAGTCTCTGTTGCACGGCATTGTCTCGTATCTTGCGCGATCAGCGCGTCAAGCTGCGCACGGATTTCAGCGCTCTCCGCCTCTAGTCGTGCATCCTCCTGCGCGTCAAACTCCGCCTTTGCATCTTGCTGCCCGACGGCGCGCCCGGCATCAAAGCCCTGCTTGCGCGCTTCGGCGAGACGCAGGTTCAGCTCTTCCTCGTCGATTGTAGTGACGGGCGCCGCGGGCGCATTGTCGCTGTCAAAGTTTCGGGCGAAAAGATCGATCATGCGCCTGCCTCGGCAGGAAGCCACGACCGGATCACGCGCAGAACCTCTTGGGGTTTCTCATCTGCAAGCTGTTGGATCGTCTCGATCTTTTTCTTGTGCAGATTCCCACGGATACCTTCCTTGCGCACGTATTCAGCCACTTCCGCAGCTTCGATATCGTCATCCGTGACAGTCAGCGGGTCGTCATCCTCGGCAATATCCGCGACGGCTGGCGTGGTGCCGGGCAGCTTGGGGCGCTGGCCATCCGCTGTCAGTGCCGCCGGTTCGGCGGTCTTTTCTGCGGTCAGGGCGGGATCTTCGTAGCTGTTGAGCTGATCGCCTTCGCTGAACTTACGCAGCATGGGCCGCACGCCAAAGACAAGGATCAGGCCGACAACCAGCAGGGCCAGAACACCGCGCACAATAGACACGACATTATCGGTCAGCTCATCCCCGATAGATTTGTCGATCGGATCGCCAAGATCCATCGAATAATCCATGAACCGCATACTATCGACAGAGACACTATCCCCGCGTGTAGTGTCGAATCCGACGGCAGTTTTGACCAGCTCCCCAAGCCGCGCAAGCTCTTCCGGCGTGCGTTCGGCGTAGATCACATCTGACCCGTCAACGTTGTAGATCCCGTTCACCAGAACCGCGACGGACATGCGCCGCACGTCGCCGGCTTCGCGCACGATCTCGCGGCGCGTGTTGCCGATCTCGTACTGCACGATCTCGTCGGCCTCTGACCGGCGGGTCGATGTCCCGCCCCCATTGCCATCGGCCAAAGCGGCAGGGATGTTGTTTTCCACACCGACATTGCCTGCCTCTTTCGTGCCGGTCTGGTCTTCGGACTTCGTCTCGGTTGACCGCACGACCTGCTGGTCGGGGTCGTATGTCTGCTCGACAATGACTTCGCGCTGCGTGGTCAATTCGACGTTCACATGGACGCGCGCATTCCCCGCGCCGACCCGCGCTGTCAGGATGTTCTGGATCTCTTGCGACAGGCGGTCTTCAATGCCTGCTTTGGCGGATTGGACGCCGCCTTGGCTGCTACCGTCCGGCCCTTCCGCCAGGATCGTCTCGCCACTGGCCGACAGAACGGTGACCCGCGAAATATCCAGATCAGCAACGGCTGAGGCGACCAGATTGCTAACCGCCACGGCCTGCTTACGGGTTACCGCACGGCCGGATTCGGGGCGCAGGATGATAGAGGCACGCGGCGCAGGCGCATCGCGGGAGAAAGGCTCGCGGTCGGGCAACACCAGATGAACCCGCGCAGACGAGATCCCGTCAAGCGTCTGGATGGAGCGGGCGAGCTCCCCCTCCATCGCGCGCATCTTATTGATCTTCTGCAGGAAGGAGTTCATCGCCAGCCCGCTGCTTTCGTCGAACAGCTCCCATCCCGGATCTCCATCGATGGGCATGCCGGTCTCTGCCAAAACCATACGCGCCCGCACCGCGTCCCCGCGGGGAACCGAGATGCTGGTGCCGTCTTCAGAGACCATGGCATTGAAGCCGGCGTTTGCCAGCGTCGCCTCGATCGAATTGGCGGAGGTGATCGACAAGTTCGAATAGAGCGGCGCGTAGTCCGGACGGGTCACGGCACCAATGCCGAGAATCATCAACAGCACCACACCAATGCCCGCCCCACCAAGCATCATGAGCTTGTTTTTACCGAGCGACTTGAGATTGTCGATTAATCCTTGCATGGGGCCCCTCAGCATCGATTTGTTGTGAATATATTGATCAATTCATGCCTCAAGGCAAGTATTAAACAATTTTTAACCTTGTGTTTTTGCCCTTAAAAGGGGAATGTGGCATTAACACTAAGTTAAGGTTTCCACATGGCCGACAAAGTGAAAAAAAAGCCAGCTGCGGCAAAGCAGGCCGCCTCTGCTGACGCAGCGGAACGGCCACGCGGGTCGCGTAAAATGCTGATCGCGGCCGCGCTCATGTGCGTGGTATCCTTGGGTGGCGGATTTTTCCTTGCCCGTGCGGCCTACGTCAAAGACGCCGAAGCCTTCGAGCCCGAGTATAAAAGCGAAGAAGCCGATCAGACGGACACCAAGGATGATCACGCCGACACGGAAGATCATGGTAAAGACGACCACGCCAAGGACGAGGGTGATGCCGAAGACCACGCCGATGACACCAAGGCCGCAAGCACAGGGCTGATTGATCTGGGCGAGATGTTGACCAACATCCAAGGTTTCGATCAGAACGGCACGCCGACATCGGCGTTTCTTAAGGTGAACCTGATGGTCGCCTACCGGCCCGATGAGGGCGCGGACAAGCTGATGGTCGAACGCCAGCCCTTCATGCGCGATCTTTTCAACGGCTACCTGCGGGGGCTGACCGAAAACGACGTGCGCGGCATGGCGGGCATTCTTTATATCAAGGCCGAGCTGCTGAAACGGGCGCGCGCCGCCGTGGGCAGCGATCTGCCGCAGGAAATCCTGATCAAAGACCTGATCGTGCAGTAGGAGGCGGCGATGAGCGAGAGCGACACAACAGCACGGCGACCCGACGAAGCAGGCAGCACCCTGATCGACGAAATCATCCGCATGTCGGATTTCACGTTTGATCGCCTGCCCATGCTCGACATCATTGGCGATCGCATGGTCGAAAACCTGTCGGTTGCCCTGCCCGACCTGATGCGCGCCATGTGTGAAGCCTCACTCGCCTCGCTTGACTATATCCCCATGGGCAAAGTGATCGAAGGGCTGCCCAAGCCCACGTTTCTGGCCGTTGGCACAGGTCACCCCTTTGTCGGTGAAATCCTTGTGGTGATGGATCAAGCGGTGCTGATGACCGCGGTTGAACTGATGCTGGGCGGGAACGCCAAGAACGTCGATCTCGACAACACCGATCCCTTTACCGCGATCGAGCTCGGCTTTGGCGAACGGCTTGCCTCTGCCGTCTTTGCCGAGCTTGAGCGGTCTTTGTCGGTTGTGGGGGCTGCGAACCTCGAACTCGATCGCATCGAAACCGAGGCCGAAGGTGCCGCGATTGCCAAAAACACAAGCCTTTGCGCGCGGTTACGGCTGTCGTTGACCCTTGCAGGGAATACCGGAAACCTTGATCTTGTCATCCCCTATGACGCACTTGAACAGATCTTGCCCGACTTGGGCAAAGTCTATTTCGGCGACCGTATGGTGTCGCAAGACCAGTGGCGCGGGTTGATCGGGGCGCAGATCGAACGGGCGAACGTCGATCTGGATGTCGTCCTGTCCGAAAACGTCTTTCCGCTCCAAAAAATCATGTCATGGCGGCCCGGCGACACCATTGATTTCGGCATCGAGGAAGGCCGCGATGCCACTGTGACCTGTGCCGACACCCCGATGTTCAACGTGTCGTTGGGCAAACGTAACAACGGCTATGTGGCTGTGCAAATTACCGAAAAGCTGGAAATTCTGGAGGACCACGAAGATGATGGCAACGATAATTGACAGCCTGATCGTCGTATTGCTGATTGGCAGCATCGGCTATGGCTACGTGGTTTCGATGAAATTGCGCAAGTTGACGGCGACGTTGAAACAGCTTGAACCGCTGGTCGAACAATTCTCCTCTGCAGTCGATAAATCCGAACAATCTGTGCACCACATGCGCGAAAGCATCGAAACCGCGCAACGTGCGCCGGCCCCCGTCGAAGCGCCCCCCCCGCCCGAAGAAACAGCCGCGTCTTTCGCCAGCCGCCGCGCGACCAAGCAAGCGCCGGCAGAACGCAATGGCGTGCGTGTGGTACGGGATAAAAAAGAGATGGTGCGCGCGTTTTTCGAAAATTCTTCTGCGGCAAAGGGCTGATAGATGTTTGGACCAGGTATGTTGAACGGGAAAATTATCCTTGGGGGGCTGGCCCTGACGCTCTGCGCCAAAGCCGCGCTATCCTTTCCTGAATTGCCCTTGTTCAAGGATAGTGCGCTGCCACAGCAGCCGATGGTCGTTCTTGCCGCTGAAACCAAAGAGGAAACGGGCCTGCAGCCGGTTCAGGATGCCCCGCCGCTGGTAGGCAACCTGCCCGAACTTTCAAACGGTTGCGAAGCGCCCGAAGACGTTTTGATCTCGCTCACGAAAGAGCGCGAATTGGTGCGGTTGCAGCAGGAAGAACTGGAAAACCAACGTGCTGAGTTTGCGCTGGCCCGCGAACGGCTTAACATCGAAAAAGCATCTCTGACCGAGCTCAAGACCTCTATCGAGGATCTGCTGGGCCGCGTTGATGCCGCGCAGACCGAAGACCTTGATCGTCTGATCCAGCTTTACACGAATATGAAGCCGACCGATGCGGCGCGTATCATGGATGATCTGGACATCGAGACGACGATTATGATCCTTGGCACCATGAAGCCAAGAACAGCCGCACCTATCCTTGCAAAGATCCCGCCTGTACGAGCGCGCGCCGTCTCCAAAATCATTCTGGAACGTTCGCAGCTTCCGGCGGATCAAGATCTTACAGGTATCAAGCTTCGTTAATATGGATCGGTCCGCAGGGTAGACCCCTGCGGTGCCGCCCGCTTTTTATTGTTGCGCAGGTCAAAGACGAAGCTGATGATCTCGGCGACAATTTCCCAATGGGCGACGGGAATGACCTGATCGACGTCGATCTCGTCATACAGCATTCGCGTTAACGGTTTATTCTCGATCATCGGAATATCGTGCTCCGCAGCCACTTCGCGGATGCGCCGCGCCAGATGATCTGCGCCTTTGGCGATACAGACCGGGGCCATATCCTGCGCCGGGTCATATTTCAGCGCGATTGAATAATGGGTCGGGTTGGTCAGAATGACATCTGCCAAAGGCACAGCAGTGATTGTACGCTGTTGTGACAGCTCGCGCCGGCGACGCGCCCGTTTCTGCCGGATTTCGGGGGAGCCTTCGGATTCCTTGTGCTCGTCCTTGATGTCTTTCTGGCTCATCCTTTGCTTGCGCCGCCAATCAAAACGACGCCACAGAATGTCGGCAATCGCGATTGGCACAAGCAGAATTGCAGCCGCGATCAACAGCTTAACTGCAGCGGCGGTCAGATAGCCCGGCAGATGCTCGGGGATAAAGCCCGACGAGGTCCAAATGCGCCGCACCGCTTCATTCGTGAACCACACGGCAAGCCCACCGATTGCCAAGACTTTGACGATACTTTTCGCGAATTCGACCAGCGCATTCGCCGAAAAAAGACGCTTCAACCCTTCCAGCGGTGACAATTTGGAAAGCTTTGGTTTGATACGCTCTGCCGCGACGACGGTTTCACCCTGAATCACAGCGCCAATCGCGCCGCCCAAAAACAAAACGCCAAAGATAGGAAGGACTGCCCACACGATCATATAAAAAAATTCGCTCATGATTTGCCCCAGCCGGATCACCCCCGGCTCTCCCGTGGCGACCATCAGATTTGGGGAATGGTCCAGCAGAACCGACAGCGCGACGACGATTTGCGGGGCCTGATAGGGCAAGACCAAGGCGGCGATCCCCAACATCGCCACGACAACGACCATGTTCCCCGTCTCCTTTGACGACGGGACATCCCCTTTCTTGCGCGCGTCCTTAAGCTTCTTTTCGGTCGGCTCTAGGGTCTTTTCCGTGCTGTCGCTATTCTCGGCCATGATTAGATCCTAAAGCCCATGATCCACTCCTGGAATCGCACTAGGAAGTAATCAAGCATGGCTGGCACGGCGATAGCAAGGATCAGCAGCCCTGCCCCGATCAACAGCGATGCCGCCACGAAAAACACGGGCAGTTGTGGCATCATCCGGTTTGCCAGCCCCATGCCAAGGTTCAAAATCACACCCATCACAAAGAAGGGGGCCGCAATTGCCGTCCCGATATAGAGGCTCGCACTCGCGACACGGAGTATTTGATCAGCAAGATCGGCGAGCACGAACTGTCCGGGCGGGAAAACCTGATAACTGGCAAGCAATGCGCGGATAATCAGATGATGGGTGTCTGTGACAAAGATCATGGTCACCGCACTCATCAGCAGCAAGGTCGCCACCATCGTCGCGCCTTCAAACGACCCGAACGACGGGCCAAAAGCGTTTGCCAAACCAGACACCTGCCCGACCTGGAACCCCGCAAACTGCAATGCTGACAATAGGATACGCGCACAAAGACCAATCCAAAGCCCGATCAGCACCTCGGCGCCCAACAGGAACACCGCGGTCACCGCGCTATCAGGCAGCGCGCTTGCAATGGGCGTCAGCGGAAGCAGGGAAAGACTGATCAGCACCGCCAAGGACAGCCGCGGGCGCACCGGAATCTGCACCTCCCCAAACCCGGGCATAAACATCAGCGCCGTGCCAATGCGGGCAAACACCACAAAAAAAGAGAAAAATAGCGTCGAGATGAAGGGTTCGATTGCCACGATCGGTTAACCGACGGTGCCAACAGTACGTAGCGACGCTTTGCGGTGGACTTCGTTGTGCGAAATCACTTGGGTCATGGGGCTCACCCGTTCGAGGATCGACCGGACGTAGGGCCGCGCTTGCGGGCTGACCAAAATGGCCGGCCATTCATCTGCGCTCGAAAACTTCTGGATTTCCTTGCGTACTGCAAGAACAAACTCCTGCACCCGCGACGGCGACATCAAGAAGGTCTCTTCCCCGTTCGCTTTAGAGATCGAACTCGCAAGCTCGCGCTCCCAATCTCCACCCAGATTTATGACGGGCACATATCCTTGAGAATCCTTCAAGGATTGGCAAATTTGTTTAGCCAGTTTGCTACGGGCGTGCTCGATCACTGTGCGGATATTCTTGGACGTGGCACTTGCCTCCGCGACCGCTTCGATGATCATCGACAGATTTCGGATCGACACCCGCTCTGCAAGCAGCGCCTGCAAGACATGCTGCAACATAACAGCCGAGCTGCTGTCAGAGCCGCTTGAAAGCAGTTTCTGGTATTCCTTGCCCTGCCCCTCGATCAATTCCTGCGTCGCGGCATAGGTCAGGATCTCGGGCATATGCTCCTTGATCACCTCGGTCAGATGCGTGGTGATCACGCTTTCCGGATCAACGACAGTCATCCCCATGAGCTCGGCTTCGGATGCGCGCGTTTCGTCAACCCAGATCGCTTCCAACCCGAAGGTCGGTTCGCGCGTGCGTTTGCCGGGAAGGTTAATTTCTTGCCCCGACGGGTTAATCACCATCATCATCATCGGGTCCACTTCCCCACGCGCGGCCTCCACCCCTTGCAGGGAAATGGCGTAGGTATAGGCGGGAAGCTCCGCATCGTCCTTGATCCGAACCAACGGCAAGACAAACCCGAAGTCCTTTATAAACAACGACCTCAGGCTTTTAACCTTACCCGGCAGCGCCGCATTGACCGAGGTAATCATCGGCACGAGACCAGAGCCGAGATCCAGCCGCACATCATCAACGCGCAGCATATCCGACAGCTTGTCTTCAGCACTCTCAACAGGTGCCGCGTCACGCGCGGCGGCGAGTTTCTCGGCCTTGTCCCGCTCTACAAAGGACTTCTGCATGATATAGCCAAAGCCCGCCATCCCGGCAGAGAGCGCGAGAAAGATCATCAACGGAAAGCCGGGCAGCCAACCGATACAGAATGTCAGCCCCGCCGCGACATACAAAGCCTTGGGAAAATTGCTGAGCTGCCCCAAGACGGCTTCATTCGCCGCACCCAGTGTTCCGCCCTTGGTCACCAGCAAACCAGCGGCAAGAGACACGACCAACGCAGGGATTTGCGTGACTAAACCGTCACCGATCGTTAGCACTGTATAGCGGCTCATCGCGTCGCCCACGCTCAGTCCGTGGCTGATCATACCGATCATAATGCCGCCAAAAACGTTGATCAGCGTGATGATCAACCCTGCAACAGCATCCCCGCGGACGAACTTGGACGCACCGTCCATCGCCCCGAAGAACGAGCTTTCTTCCTCGACCGTTTTACGCCGTAGTTTCGCCTCCTCCTCCGTAATGGCACCGGCGCCGAGGTCAGCATCGATCGCCATTTGTTTGCCCGGCATCGCATCCAGCGAGAATCGGGCCGCAACCTCCGCGATTCGAGTAGAGCCCTTAGTGATGACGATAAAGTTAATGATCACCAGAATTGTGAAAACAATAATGCCGATGATGAAGTCGCCGCCCAGAATGAACTGCGAAAATCCCTCAATGACATTCCCCGCAGCGCCCGGTCCGTTATGGCCTTCACTCAAAATTAATCTGGTGGAGGATACGTTGAGTGCCAGACGCAGCATCGTAACGACCAGCAAAAGCGTCGGAAAGGAGTTAAATTCCAAGGGTGTACCGATCCACAGGGCCACCATGAGAATCAGAACGGACAACGCGAGGGAAATCGCCAAACCCAGATCCAGAAAGAAGGGAGGCAAAGGAATAAACAACATCGCCAGGATGAGAACCATCCCCACGGCGAACCCGATGTCGCGATTGGCACCGCTAAGCTTGGCAAAGCTGAAGGGCTGCGGATTTGTGTCTGGTGTCGCCACGCTCAGTTGACCTCTGCGTAATGGGGCAGGATGGGGGCCAACGCCTGCGTAGAATAGATAGACAGCGCGCCGCCCGCTTTGCCGGAGTTTGCACCGCTCAGATCGGCGCTCCAGTTGAAGTCGGGCATCTCTCGGGTGACTGCAACCTGCTGCGGGGTGCTATTGACCGAGCTAACATCGCTTGCAAAGCGGGTCAGAAATGCCTGGGCGATGCGCTGGTTCTGCTGCAACTTCTGCAGATAAACAGCTTTGTAGCTGGGGTTAGACGAATGGTACCGGCCAGCGGCCTGCCACCAATCGCCTGTCTCGTGATAAAGCGCGGTCAGAAAACGTGCGGCATAATCGACGTTATGCGCTGGCGTCGTCGCCTCTTCTAGCGAAGAGAACTGGTCGCCATGCCACCGTTGGTTAATCTGCATGCATCCTACATCCGTGGACCGGATGCCGCGGCCCTCTGTCTCGCGCACATGCGCTTCTAATGCGAGCTTGCTGCCAAAGAACGTGCCGGTGCCGTTTGTGTTTGCGGTCCACGGCCATACCACCAGCTTGTTGTTCACCTGACGTCCAGCTTCCTGAATCCCGATCGCCAACAATAGGTTACCGGGAATGTTATAGCGCTGTTCAGCCGAAAGGATTTCGTCCACGCAGACGCGCATCGGGTTTGAGGTGGCGTTTTGCCGACCCAACTTCACGGCAGGAGCAGATGACGTGTAAAACCCCATCCAACCGCCTTTGTCCGCCAAGGCAGAGACTGGCAGCAAGAGAACCATGAACAAGGCGGTGAGCCGCACCCTAGAGCCCCCCGTTGGAGACAAGATCGAACACCCGGTCCGAGAGCCCGACAAGTGTCGAAAAAATAAAAGGAATGCTGATGGCGAGCGTCACAAAAATCGCGGCGATCTTGGGCACGAACGTTAGCGTCATTTCCTGAATCTGTGTCAAAGCCTGGAAAAACGCGATGGCAAGCCCGACGCCAAGCGCCACAACAAGCACAGGCGCCGATCCGATCAATGTCACGGTTAACGTCTGCCGGATGATTTCGTAGACAGTGACAGAATCCACAGCGGACCTCCGAAAAACATGGCGCGTGTTAACCTGACGTTAAACCGGCATACGCATAACTTCTTGGTACGCTTCCACCAGTTTGTCACGCAGCGCGACCGAAACCTGAACTGTCTGCTCCATCGCCATGGTGGCCTGAACAACCTCTTGCAGGCTGGCTTGCCCTGTCAGCCCCTTGATCGCCATCTGGTCGCCTTCGCGCACCGAATCCACCGCCTGCGACGCGGCATCGCCGACCATCTGGGCAAAATCTTTTGGGGCGGGGCCAGCGGGTTTTGCACCCCGCGTTTCGCCCTGCACCGTCTTTGCATAGGCGGCTTCAACATAAGAAGAACGGATGGCGGAAAAATCTGTCATTCTGGCACCTTACTTCAACAGCTCGACCAACTGACGGCGCATGTCACGCGCTTTGTCCAGCATCGAAAGGTTTGCTTCATAGCTGCGCGCGGCTTCACGCATATTGCTCATTTCGATCAGCGGGTTCACGTTCGGCATCTTGATATAGCCGTTCTGATCCGCCGCGGGGTGCGATGGTTCATACCGCAGTGTGAAATCGGCATCATCCCGCAGCACGCCTGCAGACTGCACAATCGCCGCCCCCGTTGAAGGATCCGTAGCGCTTTCAAAAGAAATCGTCTTGCGCTGGTATGGGTCACCCCCCGCCGTTTGCGCGGTCGAACTGGCATTAGCAAGGTTTTCAGAGACGATGCGCAACCGGTCACCCTGCGCCCGCATCCCGCTCGCCGCTGTTGCCGAAATTCTGGAAAGGGAATCCATCGCGCGTCTCTCCGTTATTTCCGGCCAGCGACGGCGTAGACCATCTCGTGCGCTTTGCGGTACAGGCTCGCGGCCATTTGGAACTGACCCGAGGCGCTGTTCGCCTCGACCAACTGCTCTTCCAGGTTCACATTATTCCCGGTTGCCGTAGTGCCACCCAGAACCCGCGCCTCAACCACCTCGGCCTCCTGCAAACGCTGCGACCGACCTACGTCTTCCAAATAGCTGGCAAAGCTTTGCACATCCTGCGCGCGGTATCCCGCAACGTCAGAATTCGCGATATTCTCGGACACGACATTCTGCCGCGTGGCAAGCCACTGCAAACGCTTGGGTGCAAGACTGAACAAGGATGTGGGATCTGTATTCATACTAGACTCATTATTTATCCTTGTTATATAGCAAGGATAGAATATTTTCGAAAGAGTATATTTTGACTTCTGCCTTCGCAAACCTGCAAAAGTCCATCTATTCATGCGCCAGCGCAAAGATCTCGGGCACCGTCAGGTCCATCACTGGCATGACCCTCACCGTCAGCGGGCTAGAGGCGATGGCAGCGATCGGCAGCCAATGCCGGGTGCACACCCCCGCAGGACACATCGATGGCGAAGTCGTCAGCGCACAGGGCAGTGATCTTTGCGTTCTGCCGTTCGGCACATGGGAGGGCGTGTCCGTCGGGAATACCGTCGAATTGATTGAGCATGACGATATGGTATCCCCCGACGACAGCTGGATCGGAACGGTGGTTGATGCGCTTGGCCGCCCCCTCACGCAATACACCCGCGCGCGCCGCCCGCGCCGCAAAACCCGCTTTCGCGCCAACCCACCCGGTGCATTCGACCGCAAGAAGGTGGGCGAGAAGCTGGAAACACAGATCAAATGTATTGATATTTTCACACCGATTTGCCGCGGCCAGAGGATGGGTGTCTTCGCGGGTTCAGGTGTCGGTAAATCGACCATGATGGCCATGCTGGCCCGCAATACGGATGCCGATGTGATTGTCATCGGGCTGATCGGCGAACGCGGCCGCGAGGTGCAACAGTTCATCCAGGAGGATTTGGGCGAGGAGGGCATGGCGCGCGCCGTTGTCGTCGTCTCTACCGGGGACGAGGCACCGCTGTTGCGCAAACAGGCCGCATTAACCACGACCGCGATTGCCGAATACTTCAAATCGACGGGAAAGCAGGTGCTGCTGCTGCTGGATAGCGTCACCCGTTTTGCGATGGCGCAGCGTGAAATCGGCCTCGCCCGCGGCGAGCCGCCAACCCTGCGGGGCTATCCGCCGTCGGTGTTCAGCGAACTGCCCCATTTGCTGGAACGTGCGGGCCCCGGCATGGCGGCAGAAGGTGACATTACCGGTCTTTATACGGTGCTGGTGGATGGGGACGATATGAACGAACCCATCGCGGATGCGGTGCGCGGGATCGTGGACGGGCATCTGGTGCTTGACCGGCGCATCGCCGAACAAGGGCGTTTCCCCGCGATCGATCTGCAAAAATCGCTGTCACGGATGCTGCCGGGCTGCCACTCTCCCGAAGAATACGAGATCACCAAAGTCGCGCGCAAGGCCTTGGGCCGCTACGCCGATATGGAAGATCTGATCCGATTGGGGGCGTATAAAGCCGGGTCCGACCCGGAAACGGACCAAGCCATCACATTTTTCCGCGCGGCCAGCCCATTTCTGTCACAAAGCCGCGGCGACAAGACCCCAGCCGCCGAAGGCTTTGCCGACACCTACCGGATGATACTGGAATCCGGCATCGACGACCCGCTGCGTAGTTTTTTCGAAGAACGCGCCCGCGCCGAGGCGACGACAGCGCAATAAAAAACCGGCGCGACGTATGTCCAAGCCGGTGGGTGCTTCGTCAGGGCCCCTCCCCACCAGTGGTGGAGAGGGTATTTTCATATAACGCCTAAACCGAATTAACGGAACAAGCTCAGGATGTTCTGAGGGGCCTGGTTTGCAATCGACAGGGACTGCGTCGCCAGCTGCTGCTGAACCTGATAGGCCTGCAAACGCGCGGCTTCTTCTTCCATATCCGCATCAACCATCGAGCTCACGCCGGAATCCAGCGTGTCTGTCAGGCTATCGATGAACTGCATCTGGCCGTCGATGGTGTTCTCGGTGATGCCCAGAGATGTTGCGGCCGAGATCGCCTTTCCGAGCTCACCTTCAGCGGCGATAAGCTTTGCATCCATTGTTGTCGCAGAATCAGTAACATTAATCGCAGCGAGCGTAGTTTGGATTGCCTGCAAATCTACTGCATTAAAAGTGGACGAGGTAACGCCAAATGCACCTGTGGCGTCACGGCTTACACCATTAACAACTGTAACAGGGCCAGCCGCGGCTTGAACCCCGTCTACAAGATTATCCCCGTTAAAGGTCGCCTGATCGATCGCCGATTGCATATTTTTAGCAAGAGCAACCAGCTCATCTTGAACATCTTGCTTGTTGATACCGTCGCTTTGAGCAAAAGCGATGCGTTCGACCATCTGCTGTGCGATGTCGGAAACGGTTTCGGCACCTAGACGGGCTGTCGCGACGGAGTTCTTGGTCGCGGTCATGCCTTCGTTGATGGCTTTGAACATGCCGCTGTCGCCTTTCATCGTTTCGGAGACGGCGAAATAGGCAGCGTTGTCTTTACCGGAAGAAACCTTCAGGCCTGTGGAAACACGGCTTTGGGTATCGTTGAGCCCGCGGTTCACGTCTTTCAACGTGGCCAGAGCGTTCATTGCGGAGCTATTTGTGAGAATGGACGACATTTAATGTTCTCCTTGCTTCTCGTATTGATCCAGTCTTCTGACTGAGGTCAGCCGTAAAAGGCTAACCTGAACTACATAGCAGCTCAGGTTAAAGCAGGGTTAACAAATTGGGTAAAATCGACGGAACGCGCGTTAGAATTTCTGATCGACGTGCATATTCTTATCCGCAACGCCGCTCACACGTTGGCCCATCTTGCCATAATTTCCGTCTAGCGCATTGCGATTGCTGATCTTTTTGACCTCGCGCAGAATGGTGCGGGCGGCGACGGCCATGCGGGATAAAATTGCGCTATCCTCTTCAATCGCCCCCTTTAACTGCTTGAGTTGCGCCTTCACCTCCAGCTCAACCATAATCGGGTGATCCATAAAGGGTTCGACCAGCGGGGTTTGTAGCTCCAGCCACTTCAACGCGCGGGATTTTTCTTCGAAAATCGCGCTGACGACATCCAGATTGCCCGCTTTGATCGCCTCGACCTCGCGGTTCAGCACGTCGATGGTGTCGTGGATTTTCGCGACATAGGCGTGAATGTTTTCCTCGTCCTGCGGGGTCAGCACCAGCTGGTCAGGGGCCTCGCCCTCGGGGGCGGTGCCGCGTTGACCGAAACGGAAGGTGCGCGGGGTCATTCGCCCTGCTCCGCAAATTTGGCTTTGCCCTGCCCGTAAGCGTCCAGCATTTGCGACACGCTACCGGAAAAGCCCAAACCGCCCTGCTCTACCAACTGGCCAGCGACGGCTTCGGACATGAAGGACCGCCACATATCCGCCTGCTGCTCCCCGCCGAAAGCAGAGGCACCGGCGGTTTTCATCATCTCGTCGACGAACTGGGTTAAGAACACCTTTTCGAATTCTTTACCTGTCTGCACCGCGCGGTCGGGTTTGGCGATGTCGAAACTAGGCAGTGACGGGGGGATTGAACCGGTCATCAGATAATCTCCAGATCGGCGTGAAGCGCCCCTGCGGCCTTGATGGCCTGCAAAATCGCAATCGTCTGCCGCGCGCCGACGCCGATGGCGTTCAGCCCGTCGACAAGCTCTTGCAGGCTCACGTCACCGTTCAGAATGGTAAAGCTGCCGTCAATTTCTTCGATATCAATCTCGGTCTCCGGCACGATCACGGTCGTCCCCCCGATAGAGATAGGTTCCTCGCTGATCACGGCCGTATTTCCGCCAAGGCTGATCGGACCGGGCTGGCTGACGCCGAAATTCTCGCGCACGCGCACGGTCAGCCCCCCCTGGCTGATCGCGACCTGCGCGATCCGCACGTCCGAGCCCATGACGATGGTGCCCGACTTTTCGTCAATCACGACCCGCGCCACGGCGTCCGGCGTGACCAGCAGGTTTTCCACCGCCATGATCGTCTCGGGCGCGTTGCGTTTGTCACCGACCCAGACCTCGATCGTACCGGAATCCAGCACCTCGACCTGACTGGACCCAAGGTGTTTCGCGATGGCTTCGCGCACGCGATCCGCCGTGGTGAAATCGGGGTTGTTCAGCGCAATCCGGATACTGTCGAGCTGAAACAGGCTGAATTCGATCTCGCGCTCGACGATGGCCCCGTTTTCGATCCGCGCGATGGTCGGCACACCATCCACAACGCTCGCGGCATTGCCATCCACCCGGTAGCCCGAGGCCGCAACCGCGCCCTGCCCCACGGCATAAACCTCGCCATCCGCGCCCGTCAGCGGGGTGATCAACAAGGTACCGCCCCGCAGACTTGTTGCATCACCTAGCGAAGAGACCGTGATATCGATGGGCGAGCCGCGCCGCGCAAACGGGGGGAGCTTGGCCGTCACCATCACGGCGGCGGTGTTCTTGGTTTTCAGCGCCTCGCCATCAAGGTTCGCAACGCCAAGCCGTTCAAGCATCCCACGAATGGATTCACGGGTGAACGGGCTGGAGTTCAGCTTATCCCCCGTCCCCAAAAGCCCGACAACGAGGCCATATCCGATCAGATGGTTTTCCCGCACACCTTCAAAATGCGCAATGTCCTTGATCCGGACCTCGGCCCAGGACGGCATCGCGGGCACAACCAACAGTGCTGCGGCGGCAAGGGCCTGCAGACAGCGCAGCAGGCGGGTCATGGGGCGTCGCTGGCCGTGCGCCATTGCGAAATCTCCGGTACAAGAACAGTTCAACTATCCTTGGCATAATCACGTAATAACCGGATTTATACAAGTTAAATCATCTATTAATTGTTGCTACCGCAGAATATACTTGCTACCGATAGGAATAGTCAGGGTTTAGGGCACACAAACATGCGCATGTATATTTTCGAACAGCGGAAAGAACGATGCGCCGGCCTTACGGCAGAGCTGCGCAGCGCAGGTATCGAGCTTCAGTTCGTCACCGCCGAGTTTTTCACGACGGGCCTTGGCCCATTGCTGCAACCGGGCCATCAGACCAATGCGGTTCTGATCGGTGAATGTGAGGATACGCGTGAATATATCCGCGCGATGCGTACCGCAGGCTGCGTCAACCCGGTGATCGTGCTCAAGGATTTCCGCAACGCCAAGGATACGTCGGACCTGCTGAACCTTGGCGCGGATGATGTGATCGTCAGCCCGATCCGTGGGGCCGAAGTGCTGTCGCGGACCAATTCGATCATCCGGCGTCACTATGGCCATGCCTCTGAAAGCGTGATCGTCGGAGAGCTGACCGCCTATTTCGACGGGCGCGATCCGATTGTATCGGGCAGCCGCATCAAACTGTCGAAACGGGAATATTCGGTGTTCCAGCATCTTGCGCTGAACTCGAACAAAGTCATCTCTAAAGACGCGATTTATGACGCAATCTATGGCAGCAGCATCGATCAGCCCTTCGATAAGGTCATCGACGTCTACATCTGCAAACTGCGCAAAAAGCTCGCTTCCGCGTCGAAGTCAGGCTGGCAGTATATCGAAACCGTGCATGGCCGCGGCTACAAGCTAAGCTCGCCCGAGGTGACGTCGAAAGCCGGCTGATCAGCGCAGGTAATTCAGGATCGACAGGCTCGAAAGCCGCGAGGAGACCTGATAGCTCGCCTGCAACTGTGTCTCGAGGCTATTCATGCGCGTGATCGCCTCGTAGGGATCAACACTTTCGTAGTTCGAGATTTGCGTACGCTGCACCAGCGACAGATCCGTAAGCTGCGTTTGGGTCTTTTCAACGATCTGCTGGTTGAACCCGATCCGCGCCGAGATATCCAACATACCCTCTTGCGACGCCGACAGGCTATCGACCACCTCTGACATCCAGGTGCTATAGGCCGCTTCGTCCATCTGGCTCACGTCGGTCACGGCCAGCATCGCCAACCCTTTGTAGGCATCGCGGAAAGACTGGTCATTGGCGCGCACGCCGTAGACGACCTCTTGTCCGGTATTCACCCAGGCGCTGATCTGCTTTGTCTCGGCCCCACTGGCATCACGCTCGGGCGAGCCTTGATAGAAGGTGCCCTGAAAATTCCGGCTGGCGTCGGCGTCTTGCGAGTTGAACACGGTCTCTAGCTGATCCGCGATGGCTTGGGCGCTGGCTGGGTCGGTTGGACCGGCACCAAAAATCTCTTCGACCACCGATTGCGGTGAACGGCCTGTGTCGGCACTGGTTTCAGGCCAGCGGGTCAGCGAGGTCTTGTTGGATTCCAGCCCCGAAAACAGGTTCTCGCCATTATAGGACGTGTTCATCGTCGACACGAGGCTTTCCAGCGCGGCGCGGGCCTGCATCTGCAACACCTCTGCCCCGTTGCCATTGCGTGTGGCGTTGACCAGCGCGCTTTCCAGCACCGATTGTACCTGCGTGCGCGCGGCGTCGACGGACGCAAGCATCGCGTCAAGCTTGCTCGCCAGCACGTCGTTCGATGTCATGAAGGTCTGGGTATTCGCCTCGCGCCCGTGCAACTTCATCACCGAGGCCGCGCGCGGGCCCAGATCGGCATAGATGTCCGCCTTCTTTCCGGTAGAGACTTCTTCGCTCACCCGTTGCAATTCCAGCGTCGTGCGCTGCACGTTCTGACGGTTGAAAAGGTTAAACTGGAACGACGAAAAACTGCTGATACCTAGAACCATTGTCTCTGCCTCATACCGCTGCGATTAGCGTGTCGATCATCTCTGACACGGCTGTAAGCACTCTGGAGTTTGCCGCATAGCTTTGTTCGATCAACAGCAGTTGCTGCATCTCGTCGTCAATATTCACACCCTCGGAATTGCGCCGAGCCGACATCACGACCTCGGCCGCAGAGGCCGCGGCGTTAAAGTCATTCTCTGCCCGCGCGCGCGTGGCCGCTTGGCTGGTGATCATCTCTGCCGAAAAATCGCGCAAGGTGACCTCGGCGGGAATACCCGTGCCCGTCGACGCATTCATCGCCGTGTCGAGCCCTGCCAGAAAGGCGTTGATCTGCACCGTTTCAGACCCTGCACCGGGGGACGTGGCCCCCAGACCATCACGGATACGCCAAACCTCCGCCTCGCCGGTAGAGGAGATCTTGCTGTTTATTTGCAAACGGCTCGCCAGACCGGTGATATTTGCCGGATCAAACGCGATCCCATTATCTGTGAACAGCCCCGCCTCGCCCGGCGCAAGGCTGGCATCGGCACCCTCAAACGTTTGGATCAGCCCCCGCGCGTATTCGTCCAACTGTTGACTAAACTGCGGTATAGTCTCTCTCTTCAGCTCGGAAAGCCCCGCAAGACTGCCGTGCTGAATACCACGCACACCGTCTTTGAACGGGGTGATGTCCTGATTGCCCGCCATCAAGGTGCCGTCGCTGGGGTTAAAGGTTACATCCTGCACGACGCGCCCCTCCAGCAATGCGGCCCCGCTGACCGTATAAAGGCTGATCGATCCGTTCGAAGACCGATGTATCCGCGTGTCGACGATCCCGGAAATCTGGTCAAGGATCGTGTCGACCTTTTCATCAAACTGCGCGGCCTCCAGCGAACCGGGGGTAAAGCCGCTGCCCGAGGCATTCAGATCGCGCAACTGGTATAGGGCCGTGTTCAGGTCCGCGACTTCATAGCGGATTTCCATATTCACGTCGTTCAACGTCGTCGACAGCGTTGTCGCCGCCCCTTTGACCGACCGCACCAGATCCTCTGCCGCCAGCGCGACGGATGTCTGCGCCCCGTTCGACGACGGCATATTGACCAACGTTGTCAGGCTGTTCTGGAAATCGTTAAATCGGTCTGCGGGCGATGTGCCGTCCCCGGGTTGCCCCAGGTAGGCGGTATAGGTGGTCAGCCCTTCCTGAATAGACTGATACTGCGTCATCCGACTGTTTTCGAGCCGCGACATCCGTTGCAGCGTCGCATCGACCTCGCGGCGGACCTCGCTGATGACGGCACCGCCCTGCCCGCCGCTGGCGGTGACCAGCACCGCCTCGCGCCGGACATAACCGGGGGTCATCGCATTCGACACGTTATCGGCCGCGATCCGCGACTGACCCTGTGTCGTATGCAAACCGGCTGTCGCCGAATTCAGCGCGCCCGAAAGGCTCATGTCATGCTCCGGTCAGACCGTCTGGCTTATCGTTTCAGACGGGTGGTTTCATCCATCATATCGTCGACGGTGGTGATCACTTTGGCATTGGTCGAAAACGCCCGCTGCGCCTTGATCAGGTCGGTCATCTCTTGCGCAATGTCCACGTTAGACCCTTCAAGCGCACCGGCGTTGATCGACCCCACGGTCGAGGAATTGGCCTGCAACGCAGAGAACGACCCTGTTTCACCCGACAGGCGATAGGCGTTGCCCTTCACTTCGACCAGCCCGTTGGGGTTGGCGACGACAGCGACGGGAATGTCATAAAGCGCGCGGCGCATGCCATTATCGAAAACGCCGAACAATGTGCCGTCTTCGGTGATCTCAGTGCGCACCAGCTCGCCCGCGCTGGACCCGTCCCGATCAAACGCGAGGCTGAAATCCCCCGCGAACTGGCTGATCCCGTCAAATGCGCCGGGCTTGCCAAGGGTGATGTCGATCTCTTGCGGGACAACCCCGTTATCAAGGGTGATCGTCGCCACGCCTGTCGCAGGGTCCACGGTAAAGGCGGCCGGTGCCGTCGCGGTGGAATTGATGTTGCTATAGCTCAGCGGAGAGCCCGCCGCTGGTCCGGCGTTGTTGAACTCGATCGTGACACTGCCCAGCCCATTGCCATTCTGATCCGCAATCGCCAGATCCCATGTGTTCGCCGTGGTGCCAGGGGCCCAGGAAAAGCTCACGCGCTGGCTTTCACCCAAGGCGGTGAACACCTCGGACGAGGTGACAAAAGGTGCGCCCGGATCTGCTTGGCCTGTGTCCTGCGATGGCAGGTTGCCAAAGGCGGTGATGGTCGACGTCACGCCGGCAGAGATGTTCAGGTTGCCAATGTTGACCGTTTCCATATCCTTGAAGGACGTCCGGTCGACCGACCCGATGTCCCCTTCCAGCCCGTAGGGGTAGCCCGCAAGATAGTATCCCGCCGCGTTTTTCAGGTTGCCCTGTTCATCCGGCAGGAACGACCCCGCGCGGGTCAGCATGTAGTTGGTCTGCACTGTCTCGTTCGGGTTCATCGACACCGCGAAGAAACCGTTCCCGCCAATCGCCAGATCGGTAGAGGAGTTGGTCGAGATCAGGCCGCCTGCTGTCGCGATGTCCAGCTCTTCAACGGCGTTGACCGACAGGACCCCGTCGCCATTCCCGCCCGAGGCAGTGGTCGTGACCATATGCGCGAACCCGCGGCGGTACCCCACCGTGTTCGAGTTTGCGATGTTCTCGGAGATGCTGCCAACCGCCTTGGAGTTGGCGCGCAGCCCGCTGACACCCGTCTGAAGCGCACTTGAAATGCTCATTTTCCTACCTCGTTGTCGTTCTTGGTATTCTTGCCTAACAGGACAAATAATGGAATTGGTTTAAAGAAGGTTAAATTTTCGCGATTTATTTTTGTCTAACCTTGGTTTAGCCGAAATTTGCAGCCGAGTTCATGGAGATATCCCCGAATTCGCGATGCTTTCAAAGGCATTCTCTAGTTGCTCCAGCCGCTTCGCCGCCCCGCCCGCGCTCAGCGGCAGCACGTTATCGCGCACCTCGGATATGCTATTCGCTAGTGAAATCAGGTCTTTAGACGGCGTGAGACTGGGGAACGAACGCGTCACCTGCTGTAGCGTCTCTTGATCTTCGGACCGATAGGCCGCGATCAACAGGCGTGTGGCATCCTGCAAGGAAAAATCCTGCGGATATGTCCGCCAAAGCTGCGAAAGAACGTCCGCCGCCTGCGGCCAGCGCTCTTCCTCCGACAGCGCGAGCCCCACATCTCGCAAATGCTGCGCCGTTGGCGCATCGACGGACGCCTTCAGCAACGCAGGCTTATCCCCCAGTTTAGAGAGGGTTTGCGCCAGCAAACTCTGATGCGCCTCCTCCATCTCGGGGGCGACGCTTACGTCCATCAACTCCAACGTCAGCCGTGCATCGGCGAATTGCCCGCCCTGCACCTGCGCTTGCGCAAGCTTCATGTTCAGGCGAAAAATCTCGGCCGCGCGGGAGGTGCCTTGTTCTTCCTGCTTTTCTTGCAAGATACGCACGGCACGACGGTATTCCTTGGCCGCCAGATCGGTCGACCCCAGCTTCAGGACGTAGTCACCCAATGTTTCAATCTGCGCCGTGAACCCTTCGGTATAGCGAAAATAGGGCAGCAAACGCAGATGCAGCGCGACCCAAGCCGACAGCGGATACTGCCCCTCGCCCCCCGCCTTATAGATATCTGCCAGCAATTCTTGCGCCTGCGCCTCAACCGGGGCGGCTTCGGCACGTTCGGGGAACCGCAGCAGAATACGGCCAAGGGTCAACACGGCTTCGGGGTGGTTGCCCAATGCGTGATACACCCGTTCAAGCCGGCGCAATACTTCCAGCTCGTACCGCCCGCCGCGCCACGCCTCTGATCCGCCCTCTAGGGTCGATTGTGCCGCCAGCAGCGCGCCTCTTCCGCCATCGGCAAGCGCCATATCCGCCACCGCCAAACGGGCGCGCACGGCGTATTGGTCCCAGCCCTCTGCCGCTTCCAGATAGATCTTGAGCGCGGTCGCCGCGTCGCCCCGCTTTTGCGCAGCCCGTGCACGCAGGAATGTGCCGGATTCGGCCCCGGCCAGCTCTGGCATTTCGTCCAGCAGGCGCAGGGTCGCGTCGACATATTCGCGCTTATCCAGCTCAATCGCCGCTTCAAGCAGCACAGGCAGAACGGCCCGCACGACAGACTCCGGCTGTGTGCTCAGCCCACCAAAGCTTGGCTCGATATTATCCGACAAGCGCCGAACGTCGGAGGTGGCTATCGCGTCCAGACTGGCCCAAAAGGCGCGATCCGGTCGGTTGCCTGCCAGCGGAGACGTGTTGAAAGGGGGCGTTACCGCGGTCGGCGCTTCCCCCGCCAGCAGACGCACCGCGTCGGACAGCGCACGGTGACGGCGCTTATGAACCGGCGTATCAGGGGTCACTTCGGCAAGGATAGAGCCCGCCTCGAACAGCAGCATATGGGCCATATACAGTTCGGCCACATCCATCATCACCCGCGTCTGGTCATTGCCCGGCTGGCTGCCGAGCTTGGCGATGCTGTGCCGCAAATCATCGCGCAACCCGTCCGGAGACCAGCGCCGCAAATCCAGATCCCGCCGCCATGTCTGCCCTGCGTCCAACGCGCTGTGATCCAGCGTATCAACCACATCAGAGGGCGCGGCCACAAGTACACCCGCCGGAACCGCAAGAACCAGCAACGCCTTAACCACCGATATGCAAATATACTGGCGCACACCTATCCTTGAGAGTGTAAATAGAACTTGCCTTATCCTTGTATTCATGAAAATTTGTATTTGCAATGACATGTACAATGCGTTTTTTCGTGATGCTTCAGCACCGCCGGAGGATGAGATGACCAATATCAGTTATGTGGCGCTTTCTCAGGCAACCGTGCTGACCCGCAACATGGACACGACGGCGCATAACCTCGCCAACGCCACGACCTCGGGCTACAAGGCGATCCACCCCGTGCTTGAATCCATACCCGATGGCAGCGGCGATAACGCGATCAACTATGTGCGCGAAAGCGGGACGTACCTTGAACTTGCCGACGGCCCGTTGATGCAGACCGGCAACCCGATGGACATCGCCGTGGCCGGTGATGGCTGGCTCAGCTTCCAGCTGCCCGGCGGTGAAACCGGCTACAGCCGTCACGGGCGCCTTGTTGTGGATGTGGACGGCCAATTGAAAACCGCAGGCGGTATGCCCCTGCTTGGCGTGGGCGGCGGGCCTGTCGTGCTGCCCGATGATGTGGGGGACGAGGTGGTGATCACCACCAGCGGCACCGTGACCAACCCCCAAGGCGCGGTGCTTGGCGCGGTCAGCGTTGTCGCGATCAACGAGGCGGCGCAGATGCTGCCCATGGGTGCGGGCATGTACCAGTTGCCCCCGAACGCAGGTCAGCCGCAGCAGATGGAGAACCCGCAGGTCAAGCAGGGCTTTATTGAGGGCAGCAACGTGAACGCCGTCCTTGAAATGACCCGTCTGATCGACATCCAACGGGCCTACGAGAATTCGGTCAAACTGATGGGGTCGGACGATGATCTGACCCGCACGGCCATCCAGAAACTTGGGCGCGTATAACGCCGCCGGAAGGAGCATAAGATGAAAGCACTCGGGATCGCGGCCACGGGCATGTTGGCGCAACAGACCAACGTTGACGTCATCGCCAACAACATCGCCAACGCCAACACCACCGGCTTTAAAAGCGGGCGCGCCGCGTTTCAGGATCTGGTCTATCAAAGCTTTGCGAGCGCCGGATCACTGACCTCCGAAGAAGGCACTGCGCGGCCTGTAGGCACTGATATCGGCTTGGGCGTGCAGGCGGCGGGCGTGATCCGTCACAACATCCAGGGCGGCTTGATCCAGACCGAAAACCAGTTGGACCTCGCGATCGAGGGGCGCGGCTATTTCACCGTGAACCGTCCCGATGGCACCCAGGCCTTTACCCGCGACGGGAACTTCCAGCTCAGCGCCGAAGGCCAGCTGGTCACTCTGAACGGCTATGAGGTCGAGCCCGCGATCATCGTGCCCGAACTGACCCGTCAGGTCGAAATCAACCAAGAAGGCGTGGTCATGGCCTATGTTGAAAACGACCCTGAGCCGGTGGAACTGGGCCAGTTGAACTTTGCGACCTTCCTGAACGAAGCGGGCCTGAAACCCGTCGGTGACAACTTAATGGAGCAGACCGCCGCATCGGGTGAGCCTGTACAGAACGTCCCCGGCACCCCCGGCGTCGGCATCACGCGGCAGGGATATCTTGAACAGTCGAACGTCAACATCATCCAGCAGATCACCGATCTGATTTCGGCACAGCGCGCCTACGAGATGAACTCCAAGGCGATCGAGACCGCCGATCAGATCATGACCACGACGAACCAGATCAAGTAACGGGTTGAACCGATGAAACGTGTTGCCATTGCCCTTTTCGTGTTGTTCCAGCTTGCCGCCGCTCTTGTGGTGGCGGGCCCTGTGCTTGCACAAGCCGTGCCCGTGACCGACCTGATCGAGGAACGCGCCGTCGCCGAACTGGGTGCCACTTTGCCCGCGAAAGCCAAGCTGGATATCCGCATGGCCGAGGGGATGATCAAGAAGGGCAACTTCGTGCAGGAGTTCTGGATCGACCCTGACTCGGGCCAATTCATCGCAAATGTGGTCACCGACAGCGGTGTCCCGCAACGCGTATGGGGGCTGGCGATGGTGACATTGACCGTGCCTGTTCCCAACCGGCGCATCGTGCCCGATGAAATCGTCCGCGCCCAGGATGTGTCTCTGGTTGAAATGCCGATGCAGCGGGTCGGCAGCTATGCGATAAATGAATATGAACAACTCGTCGGCCAGCAGGTGCGTCGTATGCTGGTCACTGGCCGCCCCGTCCCGCGCAATTCGGTCATGCCGCCCCGTATCATCAGCCGCGGTGAAAAGGTCAAAATCCGCCTGACCCACGGCGGGCTGCAGCTAACGGCCAAAGGACGTGCCCTGGATGATGCCCATAAGGGTCAGGAACTGCGCGTCGTCAACCTTTCCAGCAACAAGGCCCTGTCGACCATCGCGATGGCAGCAGGCGTCGTCGAGGTCGTACAATGACATCCCTTCGTTTTCCTGCTCGGCTCGGCTGCCTGCTTGCAGCTTCGGCGCTTTTTCTGGCGGCCTGTGGTGATTTTCAGGAAACCCACAACCCCACAGTCAGTGATCTGACGCTGAGCCCCGACCACATGGGCGAGGTCAACCGCGTGAGCATCCCGATGCCCCTGCCCAAAGCGCCTGAACAGCCCAAACGCGCCGATCAGGCCAGCCTCTGGAGCAATTCAACACCGCGTCTGTTTCAGGACCGTCGCGCCGGCGACGTGGGCGATCTGGTCACCGTTCTGATCGATATCGATGACCGCGCGCAGTTGCAAAATGCCACAGGGCGCAGCCGATCCTCCTCCACTGGGGTGGACGACCCCGATATCCTGAACTTCGACACCTCGACCGACAGCGGGCAGCTGATTGGCCTGTCGAGCAGTTCGTCCAGCGAAGGCGAAGGGTCGATCCGCCGGAACGAGACCATACGCTTGCGCGTGGCCGCCCTTGTGATCCAGACCCTACCCAACGGGAATTTTGTGATCGCCGGACGGCAAGAGGTCAAGGTGAACAACGAACTGCGCGAGCTGCGCATCGCCGGCATCATCCGTCAGTCCGATATCAACGTCGGGAACACCATCGACTATGACAAAATCGCCGAGGCGCGGATCACCTATGGTGGGCGCGGGCAGATTTCGACGGTGCAAACCGCGCGCTACGGTCAGGACGCGCTTGAAGTGTTCCTGCCCTACTAAGGCGGGACGCGGGCGTGATCAAATACATCATCATCGTCGTTTGCGTGATTGGTGCGGGGGCCATGGGCTATGTCGGGGAACGCTTTATGCGGCCAACGACATCAGCCCCCTCGGATCAGGCGGCCACGCAAGAGCTGATGTTCAAGATGCCTTTGGGCAAATTCACCATGCAAATCATCCAGAGCCGCAAAATCCTGCATCTGGTGTTTGACATGGATGTCTATGTCATGGGGGCTTCGTCGTTTCACGAGATCAACGGTGCCGTCGGGCGCGCCCGTTTGCGTGACGCAACCGTGTCAGCGATCGCCGAGCTTGCGGAAACCGACCTGAGCCTCGCCCAACCGATAGAAGAAGAAGCCCGCAAAGCAGAGCTTGCCGCGCAAATCGTGCGCAAGCTCTACGTTAATTTCCCAGCAGTACGTACGGCACGGCTGAACAGCTTTTACGCCAATACCAGCCTGCGCAACTGACGGACCTGATCAGCTCGCCGATTTTACCGTGATCGACGACGCGGTTTCGCCGCCGTCCAGACCAAAGATGATCTCTCCCTCGCGGAAACGTACATCTTCGACGCGAGCACTGCGCGACGGCTGGATCGCGATATTGTTGCCAGCGGCATCTTTCGCCGTCAGCACCACGGTGTATTTCCCCGCCAACTGCGCATTGCCGTAATCGTCCTTGCCGTCCCACCCCAGCGGGTTCGTGGTGCCGGATACTGTGGACAGGCCGTTGATCGTACGCACATTGCGCCCCAGCGGATCATAGATTTTCGCGGTGACCTCGGCTGCGCCGGCCCCCACCTCGTAGGAGGTCGAGGTCGTGCCATCTTCCAGCATCACCACATCGGATTGCACCGTGACATCGCGCCCCAGAAGATCGGTGCCCCCCAAATTCAGCAAGCCGCTGATCTGGCTGGTCAATGTCTCTAGCTGCGTGTTTGTCTGCACCGCTTGTTCCACCTGCGACAACTGCGCAAGCTGTGCGACAAACTGCGTGCTATCGACCGGCTCAAGCGGATCCTGGTTCTGGATCTGCGCGGTCAGCAGGGTCAGGAACTTGGTATAATCCTCGCCCAACTGGCCCAGTGAATCCTGCGCCGAGCTTTGGTTCGTGCTTGTGAAATTGTTCAACAGTGTCTGGCTTGTCAGCATGGATCACACCCCCTTAGGTGAGAATATCAAGTTGTCCGTCATCCACCACATTTTTGTGTTGAACGCCAGCGGTCACAGGGCCTGCGCCGTCATCAATGCCCCCACCGAACCCCGCGGCAGAGCGGTGTTGATCGCGCGCACCCTCGTCCGAGAATCCCTGCTGGAATTCAAAGCTGCCCGCATCGGTAAACCCGAGCCCCTGCGCTAAAAGCTGGCGCTCATCACGCAGCGTTTGCAGCACGGCAGGGTTTTCGACACGGACCACAACGCGGGTGCCGCTGTCCTTGTCGGTGACGACCTCGATCTCGATTTGCCCCAACCCCCGCGGATGCAAGCTGACCGAGGTGCGGCCCTCTTTCGCCTCGACGGCCTTCACTTGCGAGATCAGCGCATCGGCAAAGGGTTTCGGTGCAGGTTTGGCCTGCGTCTCGGCACTTGGCGCGGCGGCTTTCAGATCGCTTGCTTGGTCGGCGAGGATCAACGCGTTGCTTTCCACGGGCTGCGCCTGAACCACCTCGGCGGGCCGGAAGGTCGCGGTGACATCAACGGGCGCCTTGCCCTGTGTGGCTGCGCCATTCTGCCCTGCGTTCAAGAAGGTCGGCTGCTCTGCCCCGAAGGCGGCCTGGCGCAACGGCGCGACGGGCGTATCCGCGTCGATCGATGGTTCTGGCGGGGCGGTTCCCTCAACAGCGGCCGCGGCTTGGGGTGCTGCACGCGGCGGGGTCGAAACCTTGTCACTAACCTGCGGTTTAGGGACGGGTTGCACCCCCGCAACCACCTGCGTTTGCGCAACGCTTTGAACCTCTGCCGTAGCAGCGATTGGTTGCTGTGCCGCTACTGCTGTCGCGGGGGCAGCAACGGACTGCGGCACAACAGAGGCTTGCGGTGCGGGTGCCGCGATTTTGACATCGGTTTTCGCCTCGACAGGGGATAGCACCGTAGGTGCAGCCGTTTCGGGCGCGACCTTAACAGCGGTTTGCGTCACGTTGGCCGCTACCGCGTCAGCGGCCAAGGATGGCGCGGCCAACGGCAACTGAGGGTCTGCGTCGCCCGCGACACCTTGCACGAACGTCTGTGGCACAGCGACTGCGGGGGCGCTGACCGTGGTCGCGGTGGTTACCGCCCCCGTTGCTTGAGCGGTCGCCCCCTCGCCCGTCGGTTGGGCGGCCGACATCAGACCGGTGAAGGATGCCTCCATCGACAGGGCCGTCGGATCGCCCGCTTGCTCTGTGGTCGGGGAAAGCCCCAGCACATCTGCCATCGCCTCCGGGGTGGTATCGTCACTACCCAGCAGAATAGGCTCACCATCGGGGCCGAGGGTGAAGGGCGGCACCGCAGCACCTGCCTCGCCAATTGCGACGGTCCCCATCAGCGCGGCGAACCCTTCGGGCACGGCGCTGGAGCCCTTGCCGGTTTTCACGCCAGCCTGCCCCGTCATCAATGCGGATAGAGCGACATTCATCTCAGTGCATCTTGCTTGTCATGACGCCACGCGCCGCGAGCTCATACTTCAACCGCGACATCGCGCGGCGTTCGATCTGGCGCAGCTTGGCGGGGGTGACCTCCATCCGCGTGGCAAGATCCTGAATGCTTTCGGGGGGCTGCTGCAAGGTCCGTGCCCCCAGCACCTCGCGGTCCATCGGCTGAAGCCGTTCCATCGCCTCAAGCAGTCGCGCGCGGATCAGGGTTTGCGACGACTGCGCGATCACGGCCTCTTCGGGGTTGGGGTCTTCCGAGGCCAGCAGCGCAAAGCTGTCATCATCGTCGATGGAATGCTGCACCGTTTTCTGCACGCCCGCCGGAGTCTCGACAATGGCGCGCAGGTGGTTGCGGGCGGTCATCGTGGCGTTCTTGACCCACCATTTCGCATAGGTCGAAAACCGCACATCCCGATCCAGATCAAACAGATCGGCGGCGTGGATCAGCCCCAGTATCCCTTCGGAGATCAGGTCTTCGCGTTCGGCCTGATCATCGCTGAGCTTGCGCGCCCAGTAGAACACGATACGCGCATGGGACAGCACCAAGGATTCAAGCGCGAACTTATCTTTGCTAACCTGCCAATCCTTTAACAGGACACGTTCATCTTCCAACGCCAACATCGGCGCATTGCGCGCTGCTGCATAAGTTATTGTCATTGCCTGCCCAACTTTTTCCCCAACATGACCACACTTCACGAATCTGGGAAAGTTTATTTTGCTTAAGGCACGGTTAAATTGGGTTTTATCCTTGGCAAACAACCCGATATCAAAGGACAGTTCCCCCTAGAACCCGCTAAGCGTCGGCAACCACGTGGACAGCGCAGGGATAAAGGTGATCAACAGCAACGCCCCCATCAGTGCGATAAAGAACGGTGGCATTTCCTTGATCAGGGCCGATGGCTTGATGTTCACCGCCGACGAGACGACAAAAATCAGGCTGCCCACCGGCGGTGTGGTCAGACCAAGGGTCAGGTTCACAATCACGATAATCGCGAAATGATCCGGGTCGATCCCAAGCGCAAAGCTGATCGGCGCAAGGATCGGCACAAGGATCATCACCCCGGGCAGCGGGTCCATGAACAGGCCAAAGACCAGCAACAGCGCATTCACCGCCAGCAAAAAGACAATCGGCGACAGATCCCAGGCAATGATCGTCTCTGCCAGAAACTGCGGCACGCCTTCGATGATCAACACCCAGGCAAAGGCCCGCGCCGCGCCAAGGATCAACAGCACCGCCCCCGACACCAGGGCCGCGCGCAGGATGATTGCGGGCAGATCCGCGACCCGCAGCGACCGGTAGACGAACATGCCGACGAACAGCGCGTAGAAGACCGCGATCACCGACGCCTCGGTCGGGGTGAACACACCAAAACGGATACCGCCGACGATCAGCACCACCAGCATCAGCGCGGGCAGCGCGTATAACGCGATCCGCGCGATCTCTGCCAAGGGGGGCATCGGCGCGCCGCTGGCATAGCCGCGTTTGTGGCTGACCCGCGCATTGGCCAGCAGCACCGCTGCGGTGATCAGGATACCCGGCAGCACACCCGCCATGAACAGCGACCCGACCGATACCTGCTGGTCCTGCATGGCGTAGATAATCATCGTGATCGACGGCGGGATAATCGGCCCCACGACCGAGCTCGAAATGGTCAACGCACCGGCATAGGCACGGCCATAGCCACCCTTCTCCATCATGCGGATCATCATCGTCCCCGGCCCCGCAGCATCGGCCAGCGCCGAGCCGGAGATCCCCGCGAACATGGCAGAGCTGACGACATTCGCATGACCCAAGCCCCCTTTCAGATGCCCCACCAGCGATTGCGCCAAGCGCAGCATCGCAAGGGTCACCGCCCCGCCGGTCATGATCTCTGCCGCGAGTATAAAGAACGGCACCGCCAGCAGCGGGAAACTATCAAGGCCCGAGAACATCTCTTTCACCACAACGAGGTTGGGGTAGGACGACCCGAAGCTCAGCGCGACAAAGACGGATATCGCCATCGCAAAGGCCACGGGCAGACCAAGGGCGAGCAGGACGAAAAGCGCGGGAAAAAGGATCTCAGCCATTTGCGCCTCCGGGCAGCGGATCGGCGGTGGCCCCATCCATCCGTTTATAATCCCCCGCCATAATGAAGGGGCGCGCAATCAGCAGCAGGTGGGCGATCAGCAGCGCAAACCCGACCGGCATCGCCGCGTAGACATAAAGGAAGGGCATCCGCAGTGCGGGCGTCACCTGATACTGCATGCGCTGAGCATATTGGATGCCGACGTAGACCATGAAACCGAAAAAGACCAAAAGCCCCAAGGCAATCCCCGCCCGCAGCAGCTTTTGCCCCAAGCTGGGCAGTGCATCCTGTAGGTTGGTGATCGCGACATGCCCGCCGGTGCGCAGCACAAGTCCCGCGCCGCCAAAGGTCATCCAGATCATCAGATAGCGCGCCGCCTCATCCGCCCAAGGCAGCGAATGGGCAGTCACATAGCGCAGGGTGATATTGGCACCGACGATCAGCGTCATTGCCGAAAGTATGAGGATCAGCGCCCAACCGTTCAACGCCACGAAAATGGTTTCCAGTCTCTTCACGGCTTCCCCTCGCCCGATGTCGCCGGCACCCGTTGGATGCCGGCGGTATTGCTCACTCGAAGTTTACGATCGAGTCGACCAGCTCTTGGCCGTAGGTGTCATAGTAGCCCTCATAGGCCGATTTGATCGACGCCTGAAACGCGGCTTTCTCTTCGGCGGACAGGGCGTTTACTTCCATGCCACGCTCTTTCAGCGTTTCCACACCCGAGGTTTCCACATTGTCGACATAGCCCCGCATCGCGGCAGCCGCTTGCGTCGCGGCTTTTTCCATCGCGGCCTTCTGATCATCGTCCAGCCCGTCCCAGAAAGGTTTGGACACCAGCAGCATCGCGGGCGAATAGACGTGGCCCGACAGGGTCAGATATTTCTGAACTTCGTTCAGCTTGACCGAAACGATCACCGACAGCGGGTTTTCCTGACCGTCGATCACACCTTGCTGCAACGACGAAATCACTTCGGGCCAAGCCATCGGCGTGGGGGCGGCTCCCATGGCGTCGAAGGCCGCGAGGTGCACGGGGTTTTCCATCGTGCGGATCTTCAGCCCTTCGACATCGGCAGGCGTGTGGATCGCATTGCGGTTGTTGGTGATGTGGCGAAAGCCCTGTTCGCCCCATGCCAGACCGTGCAGGCCGACAGTGTCGAACTCGCCCAGAATTTCCTGACCGATGGGCCCGTCCAGCACTGCGCGGGCGTGGTCCAACCCGCTGAACAGGAACGGAATGTCAAAAACACCGGTGGAGGGGACGAAGTTCGCCAGCGTGCCCGAGGACACGATTGTTGCCTCGATGGTGCCCAGTTGCAGCCCCTCGATCACTTCGCGTTCACCGCCCAGACCCGAAGACGGGAAATGCTTGAAGCTGAACTGGTCGCCGGTCTCCGCCAGCACGACCTCTTCGAATTTCTGCGCCGCGACGCCATAGTGGCTGTCGGGGGCCAGAGCATAGCCGATCTTGATCTCGGTCTGCGCGGCGGCAGCACCCGCCAGCGCGACAAAGGCGCTTGCGGCCGCAAAATGTGTCAGATTGAATTTCATGGTAACCTCCCAGTAACCTTGTGGATGTGCTATCTAAACCCACCAAAGCTGACAAGATGCAGCCCTCGTGGCACCGCGCAACGCTGCCTTAGCCCTGCGCGGATTTCCGGAACAACTTTACCAGCTCGGGCACATAGGCCTGACCATGCCCCGCCTCGACCGTTCGGGCGAGCGCGGCAGAGACGTTATCGGCGACGGTCTGTTGCGCCCCCGATGCGGTCGACATGGCACGGTAATAGTCGATGTCTTTTTGTGCATTGCTGACGAAAAACGGCAGCCCTTCGCGGTCGCCTTGCGTGATGTAGGGGGCAAGGCGGTCCAGCGCGACACTGGCCCCGCCCCCGCCAGCCAGAACATCCACAAAGACCTGCGGATCGATCTGCGCATCGGCGGCCTGCGCTGCGGCCTCGGCCAGCAGGGTCATGAACCCGACCGACACATAGTTATGTAGCAGCTTTAACCGGTGCCCGTGGCCAAGCGCCCCGACGTGGTCGACCGTATCGGTAAAGCTTACCAGCACGGGCCGGACCTTTTCCAGCACCGCCGCGTCGCCCCCCACCAACAGGTTCAACGCCCCGTCATGGGCATGTTTCGCCGTGCGCGTCATCGGCGCATCCAGGTAGGCCCCGCCCGCGGCCTGCACCGCGTCGCCCATACGCAGGGTGCTGTCGGGCAGCGCGGTCGAACAATCGACAACCACCGCACCGGGTTTCAACGCCGACACCAGCCCGTGATCGCCGGTGACAATCGCCTCCACCTGAGGCGATCCGGTGACGCAGAGTATGATCACATCACTCACCGCCGCCAGCGCGGCAGGCGTGTCATACGCCACCGCACCAAGGCCCGTAATCTCGTCTACCGGCTGGTTGCCGGGGTGATCCAGAAAGCCCAGTTCGAACTTGCCCTTGCGCAAGACGTTCCGCGCAATGCCGTGGCCCATCAGACCGACACCGATAATGCCAACTTTCATCGCGTTCCTCCCTTTGTCCCGCAGCGCGGTTTAATCCGCGTTGATCCAGATCGCTTTGGTGTCCAGATATTCTTCCAGATGCTCGGTCCCGCCTTCGCGGCCATACCCCGACATCTTGACCCCGCCAAATGGCACCGCTGGATCAATGGCGTGATACATATTCACCCAGACCGACCCTGCTTTCAGCCGATGCGCCAGCTTGTGCGCCGTCCCCAGATTGGTCGAGAATACACCAGCAGCCAGCCCATAGGGGGTGTCGTTGGCGCGGGTCACGACCTCGTCCAGATCATCGAACGGCAGCGCGGAAATCACGGGGCCGAAGATCTCTTCGCGGGCGATGCGCATGTCGTCGGTGACGCCGCCAAAAACGGTGGGCTGAATGAAATGCCCACCCTCCAGCGCCGCCCCTTCGGCACGTTGCCCGCCGGTCAGAACCGTTGCGCCCTCGGCCGGACCGTCCGACAGGAAACCGGCGATCCGTTCGGCCTGACGGGCCGAGATGATGGGTCCGATATCCGTGCCCTCGTCAATCCCCTGCCCGATCTTCAGACCCGCGGCAAACTCCGCCACACGACGGGTGAATTCATCATGGATCTCACGCGCCACAAACAACCGCGATCCGGCGATGCAAATCTGACCCGAATTGGCAAAGACCGACATGGCCGCGACCGGCACCGCCTTGTCGATATCCGCATCCTTACAAACGATGACCGGCGATTTACCCCCCAGCTCAAGCGAGACTTGTTTCAACGTGCCCGTTGCCGCGCGGGCAATCGCCTGACCGGTGGCGGTTGAACCGGTGAACACGATCTTGTCCACATCCGGATGCGCCGCCAGCGCGGCACCGGCATCGGCCCCCAATCCGGTCACCACATTCAGCACCCCGTCGGGCAGCCCCGCCTCTTGCATCAACCGCGCGATCATCAGCACGGTCAGCGACGCCTCCTCGGACGGTTTCAACACCACGGTGCAGCCGGTCGCCAGCGCGGGCGCGATCTTCCAGACGGAACCGGCGATTGGCGCATTCCACGGGATGATCGCCCCGACCACGCCCACGGGTTCACGCACGGTGGATGAATAAATCTCGCCGGGGAAGGAGTTCGGGATTGTCTGGCCGTGGATCATCACCGCCTGCCCCGCATAGAACCGCAACATCCCCAACACGCGACGGCTATTGGCCAGCGTGCGCTGGATCGGCATCCCCATATCCAACGTGTCCGACAGACACAGGCGTTCCCATTCTGCCTCGAACTTGTCAGCGATGCGCAGCAGCAGCGCCTGACGCTCGAACGGGGTGAACTTGGCCCAAGGCCCCTCGAACGCCGCGCGGGCGGCTTTTACGGCGGCATCAATATCCGCCGCGCCCCCCTGCGGTACAGTCGCCAGCAAAGACCCGTTCGCCGGATTGCGCGCATCCATCTCTGCGCCCGATTGGGCCGGGCACCATTGACCGTTGATGAACATCGGCCGAAAGCTGCCGTCATACAGCGCGCTCGCCAAAGCGTTCCAGTCTTTCATACGTGTCTCCCTTGCTTTGCAGACCACCGCGTAGATGGCGTCTTTCTGCACCTCGGATCGAGGCGCCGCAAGGTAAGGCAGGCGAATTAATCCAACTTTTTGAAAGTTTTACGGCAAGGGTATGCCCGAATAGCCCGCAAACCTGTGTTTTGTCAGGATATTCGGGCCGTCTCTTTGGTGTTTGCAGGAACGGGCACACCATCAGGCTGCCCGCCCCACGTCAGAACTTGAGCGAGAGACTCGCCCC
>NZ_DGMH01000039.1:0-260 GCF_002388305.1 Sulfitobacter sp. UBA4523 | reverse complement strand
CGAGAGACTCGCCCCGATGTCGTGGCTGTCATAGTCGAACAACGCCACATTCGATTTCGCCCGCGTGTAGGTATAGGTGATGCGCGGCACATATTTCCCGATCTGCACCTTGTTGTGCTGCACGGTGAAGGTGAGGCTGGTGGTGTCATCCTCGCGCGGGGTCGTGGTGCCGGGGAAGATGCCGTCGTATCTGTCCTGTTCGTATGCCAGTATCACGCCGGTCGAGAGACCCGATTTCCACTGTTTGTCGATCCCCATCG
>NZ_DGMH01000004.1:15116-33878 GCF_002388305.1 Sulfitobacter sp. UBA4523 | reverse complement strand
CGTAGATTTTACGCTCGACGATCATGGCGTCACGGTCAAAGCGACCGCGCGGACGGCTGGCCAGACCGGCGTGGAGATGGAGGCGCTCGCCGCAACGTCCGTCGCTCTGCTCACCATTTACGACATGGCCAAGGCGCTGGACAAGGCGATGGTCATCCGCGACGTCAGGCTGATCGCGAAGACCGGCGGCAAGTCGGGCGATTGGCGGCGACCGGAATGAGCCTGCTGCCGGTCGCAGAGGCGCAGGCCCGCTTGTTCGCTCTTGCAGAGCCGCTGTCGGCGGAGACGGTGCCGATCGGCGAGGCTGTCGGCCGCTGGCTGGCGCAGGATCTGATTGCCTTGCGCGACCAGCCCTGGGCCGATCTGTCGGCGATGGATGGTTATGCCGTGCGCGCGGCCGAGCATCCGGGGCCTTGGCGCGTGACGGGCGAAAGCACAGCCGGCGGTGCGACGCCCGCGCCGATTTCGGCAGGAGCGGCCTTGCGCATCTTTACTGGAGCGCCGGTGCCGCCGGGGGCCGACGCCATCCTGATCCAGGAAAACGCCACACGCGATGGCGACTTGCTCATGGCCAGCGCAGATCCCTTGCCGGTCGGTCGCCACATCCGTGCGCGGGCATCCGATTTCGCGCGCGAAACCCTGTTGCTGGACAGCGGCGCGCGCCTGGGCGCTGCTCAGGTCGCGCTCGCGGTCCTTGGCGGCCACGGCCGCGTGGCGGTGCATCGCCGTCCCCGCGTGGCACTGCTGTCGACCGGCAACGAACTGGTGCCGCCGGGGGCCGACACGCCGCCCGGCATGCTGCCCTCTTCCAATGCACCCATGCTGGCCGCGCTGCTCGCCGACCTGCCGTGCGACGTGATCGACCTTGGCATCGTTTCCGACGATCTCGACGCCATGACAGCCGCTTTTGCCCGTGCGACGCAGGCGGACATCATTGTATCGACGGGGGGAGCGTCCGTAGGCGACCATGACCTGGTTCGTCCCGCTTTCGCGGCGGCCGGCGGCGCGCTCGATTTCTGGAAGATCCGCATGCGGCCGGGCAAGCCCTTAATGGCCGGAACGCTGGGAAAATCCTTGTTTCTTGGCCTGCCCGGCAATCCGGTGTCGGCGATGGTCTGCGGGACGGTCTTTGTCGTGCCGGTGCTGCGCAAGATGCTGGGCCTGCCCGCCGCGCCCGCCGCACGGGTCGATCTGCCGCTTGGCGTCGATCTGCCCGCCAATGGGCCACGCGAACATTATATGCGTGCGATGGTCCGTGACGGTGCCGTCCTGCCCGAAGATAATCAGGACAGTTCGCTGCTGGGTATCCTGTCGCGCGCCGATGTCCTGATGGTCCGCCCGCCCCACGATGGGCCCCGCGCAGCCGGAGAGATCATAGGCTGTATTCCCCTCTGACGGTTGACACAAAACAGGAACATCCCTAGAACAAACCCCAAATAGAAACGGGGAATGTCCGGATGCTGACCAAAAAACAACTCGATCTGCTGGCCTTTATTCACAAACGTGTGCAGCGCGACGGCGTGCCGCCCAGCTTTGACGAGATGAAAGAAGCGCTTGATCTGCGGTCCAAATCCGGCATCCACCGTCTGATCACAGCGCTTGAGGAACGCGGATTCATCCGCCGCCTGGCGCATCGCGCCCGCGCGATAGAGGTAGTGAAACTGCCCGATAGCTTGGGCAGCCTGTCCGGTGCGGGCTTTACCCCGCGCGTGATTGATGGCGACCGCCCCGATGGGCCGCCCCCTTCTGCCGCGCAGCCGGTCAGCGCGTCGTCCTTTGATGTGCCGATGATGGGCCGGATCGCCGCCGGTGTCCCGATCGAGGCGATCAGCACCATGACCCAATCTGTCGCCGTCCCCGGCGGGATGATCAGCGGCAGCGGCGAACATTACGCTTTGGAGGTGCAGGGCGATTCCATGATCGACGCAGGGATCAATGATGGCGACGTGGTGATCATCCGCGAAACCTCTGTCGCGGATGATGGGGATATCGTGGTTGCGCTGGTCGAAGACCACGAGGCGACGCTCAAGAAATTCCGCCGTCACGGCAGCTCTGTCGCACTCGAAGCCGCTAACCCCGCCTATGAAACGCGGGTGCTGCCGTCGGATAAGGTCAAGGTGCAGGGGCGTCTGGTCGGGTTGATCCGCACCTACTGACGCTTGCTACCGCGGCGGCCTGTCCTTGGGCCATGCAGTCCACAACCGCGTGCCCGCCTTTTGGCGGGCCGTTTGCATTATGACCCGCCCCTTGTCGAGGGTGAGTGCGACTGCCCCCGTGGAGCGTAACCGGTCGGGGTCAAACACATCGCAGCCGCCCGTCAGCGGCGGATCGGGCACAACTGACAGCACGATGATCTGATCCGCACGGCACGCCCCGAACGCCGCCCGCGCGCGTTTGCCGGACAGGTGGATCACCTCTCGCCCCCCGATCTTTGGCCTTGTGGGCCAACGCGCTGCGGCCCGGGCCTGATCGGCGCCGTCGCCGTCATTCTCCAGCCAGTTGAGCGCGACAAAGCCTGCGCCTTTCGCCTTGCTTAGCGCACGGCCCGTGGGGGTCATCACCCCCACCAGACTGCCGGTGTCCGAGATCAGTACCGTCGGACGCTCGGCACCGTGCCACAATACCCCCGCCGCAGTCACGGCCCCCAGTCCGGCAAACCGCAACCAGCCCTGCCACAGCAACAGCCACAAAAACCCGAGCGCCAGCAGCGGCAGCACCCAAGGGCCGGGGGCGGCCACATGCCCCTGCGCCCCGTCGATCTCTGCCACGCCTTGCGCGACCAGCAAGATCCAGCGCAACCCTGCGCCCATGACCTGCAGGGGGATCCACTCTAGCCCCAGCGGAGCCATGACCAAGGCCGCCACGGCGGCCGGCATCACCAAGACCCCCATCAGCGGGACCGACAGCAGGTTCGCGGCCAAGCCATACTGCGCGATTGTGTTGAAATGGGCCGCCCCGATGGGCGCGGTAAAGCCCCCCGCCACAGCCGAGGAAATCACCGTCGCCACAGCCGGTGCCAGCCACTTCGGCCCAAGCGAGACCTCGGCGTTGCGCAACCAGCCAAAGATCGCAACCAACCCCGTGGTGGCGGCAAAGGACATCTGGAACCCCGGCCCCGTCAATGCCTCCGGCCGCAAGACCAATACGATCGTCGCTGCAATCGCCACGGCCCGCAGGGTCAGCGCCCGCCGCCCGATGATCAACGCGCCAAGGGCCACGGCGACCATGATGAACGCGCGTTCGGTTGCGACATTGCCGCCCGACAACAGCAGATAGCCGCTGGCCGCCACCAGCGCCCCAGCGGCTGCGATGCTGCGCGTGGGCCAGCGCAGCGCGATCCACGGCACCAACGTCAGCACGATCCGCAACGCGCCAAAGACCACCGCGCTCAGCAACCCCATGTGCAAGCCCGAGATCGCCAGCAGATGCGCAAGGTTGCTGGCACGCAGATCCTGCAGCGCGTCCTGGCTGATGGCGCTGCGGTCGCCGGTGGTGATCGCTGTGGCAAACCCGCCGATATCACCCGGCAAGATCCGCTGAATCTGGGCCGAGGCCGCCATGCGCGCCCGAAAGACCGCCAGCCCGCCATGCCCCGCCTCAGCCGGTGTCGCCGCTAGTAAGGGGGTGCGACTATACCCCACAGCGCCCAAGCCTGCGAACCAAGCATGCCGTTGGAAATCAAAGCCCTCAGGCTCGACCGGGCCGCTTGGCGGTGATAGATGCCCCGTGGTCATCACCCCCAACCCCGGCGTGATATCCGCGTCAAAGCGTCTGTCGCCATGCAAGGACACGCGCACATGCAGCGGCGTCCGAGGCGCAGAGACCCGTTCCAGCACAACCCGATCCAGCGTCAGCCGCAAGGCGTCGGACTGGCTGCGATCCACCGCCACGACGCGCCCCGCGATCGGGCCGTAATAGCGCCACCCCAGCACCGGCCCGCCGACAGCATGGGCACGCCACGCCGCCAGATCAAAACCGACCAACACCAAGGCCGCGCCCAACCAAACAGGCACTGCGACCTCGCCCGCCAGAAAGGCCGCAGCCCCCAGCAGCGCCGCCCCGCCCGCGACCCAAAGCAGGACGGTCAGCGAAGGCTCAACCCGCAGCGCAAAATAGCTGCCGATCCCCACGGCCAGACACACCGGCACCCAGCCGATCAGATGCCCCCGCTGTGCGCGCATGCTCTGCGCCATATAGGACAACAGCCCCATACTTGCCCCCGTTCTCTGCACTGGGTAGATAGTCGGGGACGCTATCTCCAAAGGAGTTAGCAAATGATAAACGGCACCCCGAACGGGCGTTTTCCGTGAACTTCTGCTGCAAAGGATCCTCCGCCCATGACAACGCCTGTCGTTACCCGTTTCGCCCCGTCTCCTACCGGTTATCTGCACATCGGCGGCGCGCGGACGGCGCTGTTCAGCTGGCTTTATGCGCGCGGTCGGGGCGGTAAATTCCTGCTGCGTATCGAAGACACCGACCGCCAGCGCCACACCCCCGAGGCAACCGAAGCGATTCTGCAGGGCATGGCGTGGCTGGGACTGGATCACGACGGTGACGTGGTCAGCCAGTTCGAAAACGCCCCCCGCCACGCCGAGGTGGCGCTGCAACTTCTTGCCGAAGGAAAGGCCTATAAGTGCTTTGCCTCGCAAGAAGAAATCGCCGCGTTCCGGGATCAAGCCAAGGCCGAGGGGCGCAGCACCCTGTACCAATCACCTTGGCGTGACGCCGCGCCCGAAACGCACCCCGACGCCCCCTATGTCGTGCGGATCAAGGCCCCGCTGACGGGTGAAACCGTCATCCGCGACGCGGTGCAAGGCGACGTGGTGATCGGGAACGACCAGCTCGATGACATGGTGCTGTTACGTTCCGATGGTACGCCCGTCTATATGCTGGCCGTTGTTGTTGATGACCATGACATGGGCGTGACCCATGTGATCCGCGGGGATGATCACCTCAACAATGCCGCGCGCCAGATGATGATATATAACGCCATGGGCTGGGACGTTCCCGTCTGGGCGCATATCCCGCTGATCCACGGCGCGGATGGCAAGAAACTGTCGAAACGTCACGGCGCTTTGGGCGCGCAGGAATATCAGGCCATGGGCTTTCCCGCGGCTGGTATGCGCAACTACCTCGCCCGTCTGGGGTGGAGCCATGGGGACGACGAATTCTTCACCGACGCCCAAGCGCAAGAATGGTTCGATCTGGACGGTATCCGCAAGAGCCCCGCGCAATTCGACCTCAAGAAGCTGGAAAACATCTGCGGGCAGCACATCGCCGCGGCGGATGATGCTGCATTGCGGCACGAGATCGAGGCCTATTTGACCGCTGCCGGTCTGCCCGCGCTCACAAAAGCGCAAGCTGACGGGTTGGAACGGGCGATGTATTGCTTAAAGGATCGCGCGAAGAAATTTCCTGATCTCCTTGAAAAAGCTGAGTTTATCCTCGCCGAACGTCCCATCCAACCGGACGAGAAGGCAGAGAAGCACTTGGACAATGTATCCCGTGGTATGCTGACTGAATTGACGCCGCAGTTGCAGAATGTTACTTGGGACAGAGAAACGCTGGAGGAGGCGCTGAACGGCTTTGCTGCCGCTCGGGACACCAAATTCGGCAAACTGGCGGGGCCGCTGCGCGCAGCACTCGCCGGGCGGGCAGCAACCCCATCAGTTTTCGATATGATGCTGGTACTTGGGCGTGACGAAAGCCTTGCCCGCTTAAACGATGCGGCTATCTAAGATATGCAAAAGCATATTCCTGATATGCACAACAATAACTGAGGGGCGGACCGTTTCGGTATCTCCCCAGTCGGCGGCATAACGCACGTCGATAAAACGATAGGAAGGGACTTCATGGCCGAAAGTACAAAATCCGCAACGTTGACCATTGACGGGAACAGCTTTGAACTGCCGATCTATTCCCCGTCGGCGGGCCCGGATGTCATGGACATCCGCAAGCTGTTCTCTCAGGCGAATGTGTTCACATATGACCCTGGCTTCACCTCGACAGCGGCCTGTGACAGCACGATCACCTTCATTGACGGTGACGAAGGCGTGTTGCTGCACCGTGGGTATCCGATCGACCAACTGGCCAGCGAATCTCACTACCTCGAAGTGTGCTACCTGCTGCTGTATGGCGAACTGCCCTCTGCCGCGCAGCTGGAAGAGTTCGAAAATCTGGTGACCAACCACACCATGATCCACGAACAGATGATCAACTTCTTCCGTGGTTTCCGCCGTGATGCACACCCGATGGCGATCATGGTCGGCGTTGTGGGCGCGATGTCTGCCTTCTACCACGACAGCACCGACATCAACGATGCGCACCAGCGCGAAGTGGCAACGATCCGTCTGATCGCCAAGATGCCAACGATTGCCGCGATGGCCTATAAGTACACCATCGGTCAGCCGTTCATCTATCCGCGCAACGACGTAGACTATGCCGGTAATTTCCTGCGCATGTGTTTCGCCGTCCCTGCCGAGGATTATGTCGTCGACCCCATCCTTGCCCGCGCGATGGACCGCATCTTTACGCTGCACGCAGATCACGAACAGAATGCATCGACATCGACCGTGCGTCTGGCGTCCTCTTCCGGGGCGAACCCCTTTGCCTGTATCGCTGCTGGCATCGCCTGCCTTTGGGGGCCGGCGCATGGTGGGGCGAACCAGGCATGTCTGGAAATGCTGAAAGAAATCGGCACACCGGACCGCATCCCTGAGTTCATCGCCCGCGCCAAGGACAAGAACGACCCGTTCCGCCTGATGGGCTTTGGTCACCGCGTCTACAAGAACCACGACCCACGCGCGACCGTGATGAAAGAAAGCGCGGACGAAGTGCTTGAGCTGCTCGGTGTCGAAAACAACCCGATCCTGCAGGTCGCGAAAGAGCTTGAAAAACAGGCGCTGGAAGATCCGTATTTCGCAGAGAAGAAGCTGTTCCCGAACGTCGACTTCTACTCGGGCATCATCCTCGAAGCGATGGGTTTCCCCACGTCGATGTTCACGCCGATCTTTGCGCTGGCACGGACCGTTGGCTGGATCTCGCAGTGGAAAGAGCAGATCAGCGATCCTCAGCTGAAAATCGGGCGTCCCCGTCAGCTGTATCTTGGCGAAACACCACGCGACTATGTGGATATCGAAAAGCGCTGAATGTCAGTACGTTAGTCAAAACGCCCCGCCCTCACGGCGGGGCGTTTTGCGTTTCACGGTGGGCTACCGTTGCCTGAAACCCAGGACAAAGAGAATCACCTGAAAGCCCGCCCAAAAGCGCCCCGTGATCAAAGCGCCTCTTTCCAGCCCACTGTTTCAACTCACTTTTCCCCATTTCGAAACCATAGGGTCCGAAATATGGCAGTTTTGTGTTGTTGTTTCCAAGCTGGGCATAATGGTCAAAATTGATTGACCAACTGCTCCGATCATCCCAGATTCATCGTCAATTCAGCGCAGGTTTACCCTGTGCGATGCACAGCAGACCCCAATACGCCCGCTGCCCCCCGCGGAAAGGATGACCGGATGAACAACCCTCGGCCTCGCCTGCAATGGGATAACGCGACCAGCCTAAGCTGCAAGACCGCACGGCATCACCCCGCGCCGCAGGGATCGTTCGTGCATGATATCGAACAGAAATGTGACCAGATCGCGGTGGTCTATGACAAGGGCCAGACGCCGCCGCGGATCACGGTCAAGCAAGTGTCCGGCAGCGTGCACACGGTGCTCGCCGACGGGATAGCGGTGGCTGTGGTTGCCAGCGCCTCGCGTCCGACCCTCAACCCCGATGACGTGTTGCTGGTCGAACGCTCGGTCTAGTGGGATTAGCGGCCCTCGAAGCTCGCGGGGCGTTTCTGCATAAAGGCCATCACGCCCTCTTTGAAATCACGAGATTGCCCGCATTTCCCTTGTTCCTGCGCCTCTAGCGACAGCTGATCCTCCAGCGTATTGTCCCAGCTGGCGCGAATGGCGTTCTTGGCAGCAGCATAGGCTGCGGTCGGACCTTGCGCCAGATGCGCCGCCTTGGCACGCCAATGGGCATCAAACGCGGCATCAGCCACCGCTTCCCAGATCATTCCCCAATCATCCGCCTGACGGGCAGAGATTTTATCCGCGAACAAGGCCGCGCCCATAGCCTTGGCCGTGCCCATCTGGCGGGGCAACGTATAGGTGCCGCCCGCATCGGGCATCAGACCAATGCGCGTAAATGCCTGCAGGAAATAAGAAGATTCCGTCGCAAAGACCACATCCGCAGCCAGTGCAAGGTTCGCCCCTGCCCCCGCCGCAGGACCATTGACCGCGGCGATCGTTGGCACAGGACAGTTTGTGATCGCCCGCAGCATGGGGCCATATTCCTCGCGCAGGGTGCGTTCCAGATCCAGCGAGCCCTTGCTGCTGCTGTCGCTCAGATCCTGACCGGTGCAAAACGCACGACCGGCACCGGTGATGACCACACAACGCGCGTCTTTGCCCGCTTGGGTAAACGCGTGCTCGATCTCTGCCCGCATTTGCGTGGTCAGCGCGTTCATCTTGTCGGGGCGGTTCATGGTGACCACGGCCAGCCCGTCGGTCAGTTCATAGGTCAGGGTTTGATAGTCCATGGCACGGGTTCCTCATCTAGATTTCCCCCGCACCTTACCCATACGACAGGCCACCGCCAGTGAAACCCCGCGTTATCGCTTCAGAATGTCGTCCAGCCGCGCCTGTTCTTGCGCGCTAAGCGGGGCCTGTTCCGCGGACGGTGCCTTCGCACGACCGCGCAGGTAGCCAAGCCCGACCCCAGCCGCAATCAACAGCATCAGCGGCCCCGCCGCCCATAACACCCAAGTCGATCCCCGCGCAGGCGGGTTCAGCAAGACATATTCACCATAGCGGTCGACGATATAAGCGACCGCCTCTTCGTCGCTATCGCCGGCCACCAGACGTTCGCGCAGCAGGATACGCAGGTCGCGCGCAAGGCTGGCGTTGCTTTCGTCGATGCTTTCGTTGCGGCACACAAGGCAACGCAACCCTTTCGACAAGCTCCGCGCGCGTTGCTCAAGTGCAGGATCCGAGAGCACCTCGTCCGGCTGCACGGCCCAGGTCGGCGCAACCGATAGCACAGGTGCTACAAGCAACATCAGGGCGAGGATCAGCGCCCTCATTCTGCAGGCACCGGTTTTGATTTCGCCGCCCCTGCCGCAACGCGGTAGCGCCGGTCCGAAAGGCTTAACACGCCACCAAGGGCCATCAGCGCGCAGCCGATCCAAATCCAGTTGGTCAGCGGCTTGACATAAGTGCGCACCACCCAGCCGCCATTTGCCTGTTCATCCCCGATCACGACATAGACATCGCGCAGCAGATTATAGTCGATCGCCGCTTCGGTCGTGGGCATCTGCGCCACGGGATAGAAGCGTTTCTCCGGTCGCAACTGCGCAATCTCTTCCCCGTCGTGGAACAGTGTCACGCTGCCGGTCGTCGCCGTATAGTTCGGCCCCTGGCCCTGGGTGACATCGTCCAGCTGCACGATGTAGCGCCCCACATCGTAGGAGTCCCCCAGCGGAACGGCGCGGATGTCATCAATCGACCACGCCGTCAGGCCAGCCACCCCCGCCATGGTCACCCCAAGGCCGGCGTGGGCCACCATCTTGCCCCAATCCGCGCGCGGCAACCGCCCAAGCCGGCGCAGCCGGTTACTACCGCGCCCCGTGCGCCCCCACAGGTCAACCACGGTGCCCATCACGATCCACGCGCCCAAGAACAACCCGAGCGGACCCAGCAAGCTACGCCCCGACTGCATCGCGTAGGCCAGCCCCCCAATCGCAATCGCCAATACAAAGGCGTAGCGTAGCGGCTTTAGCGCCCGCGAAATCACCGCACGCTTCCAAGGCATCGCCGACCCGATCGGCAAGATCAGCCCCAGCATAATCATGAAAGGTGTAAAGGCGGCGTTAAAAAACGGGGGGCCAACGCTCAATTTTCTGTCGAAGAACATCTCCGCCAGCAGCGGCCACATTGTGCCAATGAACACGACGAAACAGGCAACGGCGAGCAGCACGTTATTTACCAGCAAAGCCGACTCTCGGCTGACCATGCTGAACACGCCTTTCGCCTCTAGCGCGCTAGCGCGCGCCGCGAACAGAACCAGCGCACCGCCCATGAAAAACGCCATGATCATCAGGATAAACACGCCGCGTTCGGGGTCATTCGCAAAGGCGTGGACCGAGGTTAGCAACCCGGACCTGACGATAAACGTCCCGATCAGCGAGAAACCGAAAGCCAGAATCGCAAGCAGGATCGTCCAGCTTTTCAGGCTTTCGCGTTTTTCCACAACGATGGCGGAGTGAAGCAGTGCTGCCGCCAGCAGCCAGGGCATAAAGCTTGCGTTTTCAACGGGATCCCAGAACCAGAACCCGCCCCAGCCAAGTTCGTAATAGGCCCACCAGGATCCGAGCGCGATGCCGATCGTCAAAAACACCCACGCCGCCAATGTCCAAGGGCGCACCCACCGGCCCCAAGCGGCATCAATCCGCCCTTCGATCAAGGCGGCAACGGCAAAGCTGAAGGTCATCGAAAGGCCGACATACCCCAAATACAAAAACGGCGGGTGGAAGGCGAGCCCGGGATCCTGCAGAAGCGGGTTCAGATCCTGTCCGTCAAAAGGTGGCGTCGCCAGCCGCAAGAACGGGTTGGATGTGAACAGGATGAAGGCAAAAAACGCCACACCGATTGCGGCTTGCACAGAAAGAACCCGCGCCCGCAAAGTCGGCGGCAGATTGCCCCCGAACCACGCGGCCATCGCCCCGAATAGCGAGACAATGAGCACCCACAGCAGCATTGAGCCTTCGTGATTGCCCCAAGTACCGCTGATTTTATACAAAAGCGGCTTCATCGAGTGGCTGTTCAACACCACCAATCGCAGCGAGAAATCAGAGGTGACAAAGGCCCACATCAACGCCCCAAACGCCAGCAATGTCAGGGCAAATTGCGCCCCGGCGGCGGGCTCTGCCACGGCCATCCAACCGGGCCAGCGTTTATGGGCACCAATCAGGGGCACGACCATCTGAACGATGGCAACGCCGAAGGCGAGGATAAGGGCGAAATGTCCGAGCTCTGTAATCATACCCCGATCATAGAGCGGAGCACCGCCCCATACCATGCCCATTTACCGCGAAATCACGCGACTGTGCGCAGCAAAGCGTCGCAGGCCCCCCTTAGCCTGCAACTCTGCGCCAGTTACCCCGCAACCCTGCGCCAGTCCGCAAGCGCCGCGTTGTCCGATCTGTCGCGCACTGCGCTAGATACGCCTTCCAGATCCCGCAGCCCCCCTTCTTCAACACCATCAACACGCAGCGTTTCCAGCTCTTCGATATGCCGCATCACCGTTGGTGTCTGCGCGATGGTGCGCGCGATAGAGCGTTGGAACTCTTGAGTTTTTACCTGATGCCGCGCGCCAAAGTAGAAGGACACGACAACCCCCAGAAGCCACCATAACGGCTCTGGCACCAGCGACACGCCCTGCATCCGGCTGGCAAACCAGACCGGGTCAACCATCGCCGCGATGAACAAGCCCAAGGTACCAAGCGCCAGCGCGGGACGCGGTAGCCGGTTCAGCCCGTCCATGAAACGGTCAAACCGTCCCTTGCGGGGCACAGCGAATTCCGCCCCAAATTGCACCATAGCCTGTTCCCGCGCGGTCGCATCACGGCCGGCCGTCTTTTCCGCATTGGCGCGAAACACCTCGACCGTGTCGCGCACCACATTGCGGCCGTCACCAAAGACCAACGCAAGCGCGGTATCAATCATCCCCATGCCGCGACCCTTTCGTTAAAGTCACGGATGCTGAGATGGTACCGCGGTGACATGAATTCTTCAGCCCGTTTGATCCATCCTCCCTTCTTTCCGGCCCTTGTGCGGGCGTATTTGCGACTTGCGGGGCGCTGATCCGCCAGCCCAAAGTAATAGTTGCGCCGCGCCACGGCGTAGGCGTCCACCATCTGCGCAGGTGCAGCGGCATAGGCGCGCCCCGTAGCGCCAAGCGTTTGCGGTCCAAGCACCCCGTCCACGGCCACATCAAACCCCATATCTCTTAACAATCGCTGAAGGATCTTCACCGCATTCGCCCCCGCATTCACGTACATATCGAAAACGGAGGGCTGGAGCGGACGGGGCAGCTGCGCGATCTTGGGTTTGTGGAAGTAATGGGTGATGAATATCTCGGTCGCTTGATCTTGAGTAAGCTCTTGAACATCGGCGAGATTTACTGCGCCGTCACGGTTCACATCCAGCCCCAGCCGACGCAGCGTGTGGATGGTGACGCCGTGGTTCGTTGCCCCGCCCGGATCATCGGGGTCATTCACAAAGCCCCCCTCACGCGCGACGATGGACTTTGCAATTTCCTCAACAGTTTGCATCAAATTGGCCCTTCTTGCAGGTTGCACTGCTGCAAGAATGACGCCTCAGATGTTAACGAAACCCGGCAGGCCCGTACGCATCACCCCTCGGGGGCAACATAAACGCCTTGCTCTTTCAGGGCGTCGACGACCTCTTTCGGCATGTAGGTCTCGTCATGTTTGGCAAGGATTTCAGTCGCTTCGAAGGTGCCGTTGATGTAACGCCCTGTCCCAACCATGCCTTGATTTTCCTCGAACAGATCGGGCAATACCCCGCTGTAGGTCACAGGCACAACCGCGCCTCCATCGGTCACGGAAAAGCGGATCGTCAGACCATTCCCGCGCACAAGGCTGCCCTCTTCAACCAGGCCACCGATGCGGAAAACTTCTGTCGGGCCGGGGGGTTCGGCGATCACCTGACTGGGCGCGCGGAAAAAGTTGATCCCGTCGCGCATGGCATATCCAATCAGCGCCGTGGACAGCACAAGCGCCACGACCGCGACGCCGATGATCTGGATACGCCGTTGCTTTTTAAGACTTTTCATGCGCCCTCAGGGAAATAGCGGAGCCATCATCAGCCCCTCGACCTCGTCAATACCTAACATCAGGTTGGCGTTTTGCAACGCCTGCCCGCTGGAGCCCTTGGTCAAATTATCGAGCGCGGCAACCACAATGGCGCGGCCGTCGATCCGGTCTGCCACCACGCCGATATGGCAGAAGTTCGACCCGCGAATATGGCGCGTGCTCGGGGCCTCCCCCATGGGCAGCACCTCGATAAAGGGCTCTGCATCATAGGCCGCGGCAAGGGTTTTGTGGATCACCTCGGCGTCGCCTTTGACATAGACGGTCGCCAAAATCCCGCGGTTGGCGGGCACCAGATGCGGGGTGAACTGCACCTTGACCGGACGGCCGGCAATGGCGGAAAACTCCTGATCAAACTCGCCCAGATGGCGGTGCGTCCCGCCAAGGGAATATGCGTGATACCCCTCGGACAGTTCTGCATGCAGCAGGTTTTCCTTCAACGACCGCCCCGCACCGGACACGGCGCATTTGAGGTCAAGGATGATGTCGTCCAGATCAATCACGCCTTTTTCGATCAAGGGGCGCAGGGCAAACTGACCGGTGGCGGCGTTACAGCCCGTACCGGCCACAAGACGCGCGGATTTGATCTCTTCACGGTAGAATTCGGTGAGGCCATAGACCGCCTCTTTCTGCTGCTCCAGCGCGGCATGGGGGTTGCCGTACCACTTGGCGTAGGCCTCGGGGTCGCGCAGCCGGAAATCTGCCGAAAGATCGACGATTTTCAGGTCTTTAGGCAGGTTCGCGATGACCTCTTGGCTGGTTTTATGGGGCAAGGCGCAAAAGCACAGATCAATGTCCGAGAAATCGATCTCTTCAATGGTGACCAATGCGGGCAGGTCGAGATGGCGCAGATGTGGAAACACCTCTGCGATGGTTTGCCCCGCCTTGGAGTTTGCCCCCAAAGCTTTGATCTGCATAGAGGAATGGCCAGCGATCAGCCGGATCAGCTCGGCTCCTGTATAGCCGGAGGCACCAAGAATGGCGATATTATGGGTCATGTCGGGTTCCGTTCGGAAAGTGTTAGCAAATACGTGTTAGGCCGCTTGAAAGGTCAAGGGTCGTCGCAAGAATTGCGTGGCACGGCTACTGACCTTTTTGGGGTCGCCCGTGGTCAGGAAAGCCGCCTCGCCCGTGCCTAGCATATTGGGGTGACGCTTAAGATAGTCGCTCAGACTATGGGCGACCAGATTGGCTTGGCTGAACACTTTGACATCGGGGCCAAGCGCGTCCTGAAAGGTTTCCTGCATCAGCGGGTAATGGGTGCAGCCCAGAATGGCAGCTTCGGGCGCGGGCATCTTGCGTTTCAGCGCGTCCACATGGCTGCGCACCAGCGCTTCGGCGAGGATGAAGTCACCATCCTCGATCGCATCGACGACACCCCCACAGGCCTGCGCTTCGACATCGACGCCGATCGCCCGAAAGGCCAGTTCCCGCTGGAACGCACGGCTTGCCACCGTAGCGGGCGTCGCAAACAGCGCCACGTGCTTTAGATCCACCTCGCGCGGGGGGGAATTGTCGCCCCATTGGCGTTCTGTCATCGCCTCGATCAGCGGGACAAAAACACCCAACACGCGCTTGTCCGACGGGATCCACCCTTCCTGCATCCGGCGTAGCGCCGCGGCAGAGGCCGTGTTGCACGCCAAGATCACCAGATCGCAGCCCGCATCGAACAGACGCTGGGTTGCCGCAGTGGTCAGGTTATAGATGTCATCCGCGTTACGCACACCGTAGGGCGCATGGGCGCTATCGGCCAAATACACGAAATCCACATCCGGTAGCTGCGCCTGCACGGCATCCCAAACGGTCAGCCCACCTAGCCCAGAATCGAAAATACCAACTGCCATAACACCTTGCCGTCACCTGTCGGCACGATGCCGATCTTCAAATTCAAACCCCAGATCAAAGGATTTTGCCGGGTCTGGTGACAACTCATACGTCGCTTTGCGCAGGAAATCCATCATAGCTTTTGCGTCTTTTGCCATGGGGTCCAGCACGTTTCTGCCGATGGGTTCGCCGATGACCACGCGCACGGGCGTGTCGACGCGTTTGCGGAATTCCTTGATCAGCAGCCCCATGCGCAGGGTGTGATGCAGATGGCTGGCAATCTGGAACAAGCGGCTGGTGTGGCCGTCAAAGTAGATCGGCACGACGGTGGCATCCGATTTCGCGATCATGCGGGCGGTAAAGCTGCGCCAGCCCGGGTCCATGGGGCGCGAAAACGGCCGTGCGCTGGTGCTGACGGTGCCCCCCGGAAAGATACCAACCGCGCCACCCTGCCCCAGATACTCCAGCGCGGTCTTGCGCGTGCGCAGGTTCAGCGCCAGCGCGGCCTTGTCCTCGTCAAAACTGATCGGCAGCAAATGGCGGTTCAGGTCGGGCGCGCGGTTAAAGACCGAATGGGCCATGATCTTGAACCCGTACCGGCGGCGCGCCAACATATGCCCCAGCATCAACCCGTCCAGAATACCGTAAGGATGGTTCGCCAGCGCGATGACAGGCCCCGTTTCAGGGATGTTCGCCAGACTGCCGCCCACGACGTCAAGCGTCAGCCCATAGCGCTGCGCCATCACGTCAAAGAACCCCATCCCGCGCGCCATGTCGTCTTCATAGCCGGTTGCGCGTTTCATCAGCCCCAACCGCCCTGTACTATTCTCCATCAGCCGGATGAAGGCACGCGCGGGCCGCGACTTGGCGGAATAGGCATAGCTGATGTCACGCGCTGTCAGGGGCCGAAGATCGGGCTGCAAGAGGGTCAAGGTCGGTTCCTTTTCACGGGCTTTGCCTTGCCCTCTAGCAGTGGATCATGACAGTCGCGTGACAAACAGCCTATTCAGCCTACTCTGCCGCGCGCGAGGTTTGCGTGCCCCCTGACCGGATGACGGCCAGCAGCTCTTCGCGCCGCTTTGCGGCCTTGGCTTCATTCGCCTGTTTTACCGGACCAAAGCCGCGGATCTGCAAGGGAAGCTCTGCCAAGGCGACAATCGCGTCGTGGGTTGCGTCGGTCAGCTTGGGCAGAACGTCCTTCATGTCGGCCTCGTATTGCGTGATCAAGGACCGCTCCATCCGGCGTTCTTCGGTGCGGCCAAAGGGATCGAACGGCGTGCCGCGCAGGAACTTCATCCGCGCCAGCATGTTGAACGGCCCCTCCATCCACGCGCCAAAGGTCCGTTTCATCGGACGGCCATCCGCGCCGGTTTTCGACAGGATCGGTGGCGCAAGGTTGAAGGTCAGCTTGGGATCCCCCTCAAAGGCCTCTGCCACTTTGGCGCGGGTGGATTTCAACAGGCGCGCGACCTCGTATTCATCCTTATAGGACAAGAGCTTGTGGTAGCCCAAGGCCACGGCCTCTTTCAGGCGCGCGTCGGTAATGCCGTCCACCATGGTGCCATAACGCTTCGCCAGCCGCTTGCCCTGATAGGCGATCAGGTGGTCCTTGCGGAAGGCGATCCGTTCATCCAGCGTCTTCGGCAGGGCGACAACATTGGGTGTCATCACGCGCTTGGCATCTTCGGGGTGCAGCACGGCCCAACGGCCCAGTTCAAACGCACGCAGGTTCCGATCGACCGCGGCACCGTTCAAGGTGATCGCCTGTTGCAAGCTGTCCAGCGACAGCGGGATCAACCCCTGCTGCCACGCCGCGCCGAAGATCATCATGTTCGAATAGATCGAATCCCCCAGCGTCGCCTTCGCCAGATCAGAGGCATCAAACAGCGCGACGTCATCCTTGAGCCGCGCCTCAAGCGCGAGGGTCAGCCGGTCGTAGGGCATCTGGAACTCGGTATCGCGGGTAAACTCGCCCGTGATGATCTGGTGCGAATTCACAACCGCCCCCGTCCGCCCAGCGCGCGTCAGGCCAAGCGTCTTGGTCCCGGCAGAGACAACAAGATCGCCCCCGATCAACGCATCCGCTTCACCCGTTGCCACGCGAATGGCGCTGATGTCTTCGGGACGGTTCGCAATACGGCAATGGATATGCACGGCACCGCCCTTTTGGGCAAGGCCTGCCATCTCCATCATCCCAGCGCCCTTACCGTCAATCTGCGCGGCTTGCGCCAGCACGGCACCGATGGTCACAACGCCGGTGCCACCGACACCGGTGATCACCACGTTATGCGTGCCATTGATCGCAGGCAGGGTCGGCATGGGCAGGTCGGGAATCTTGACCTCTGTCGTGGGGTCCTTGCGGATCTTGGCCCCTTCCAGCGTCACGAAGGACGGGCAGAACCCTTTAACGCACGAGAAATCCTTGTTGCACGAGGATTGATCAATCGCCCGTTTACGCCCCAGTTCTGTTTCTTCGGGCACGATCGAGACGCAGTTGGACTGCACACCACAATCCCCGCAGCCTTCGCAGACATCCGTATTGATAAACACGCGCTTGTCGGGATCGGGGAACAGCCCCCGTTTGCGACGGCGACGTTTCTCGGCGGCACAGGTCTGGATATAGACGATAACGCTGACGCCTTTATGTTTGGCGAAATTCTCTTGCACGGTCTGAAGGTCTGCACGCTCGTACATCGGCACGTCGCCAAAGGCTTTTTCGTCTACGTCTTCTTTCTCGTCATAGACCACGGCGATATTCTTGACGCCCATGGCCTTCACCTCTGCCACGATACGCGGCGCGTCCAGATCACCTTCGTTGTGCTGGCCACCGGTCATGGCGACGGCATCGTTATAAAGGATCTTGTAGGTGATGTTCGTCTTGGCCGCGATGGCCGCACGGATCGCCAGATTGCCCGAATGGTTGTATGTCCCGTCCCCGAGGTTCTGGAACACATGGTCGCGTGTCGAGAATTTGGATTCACCGATCCAGTTCGCACCTTCCCCTCCCATATGGGTAAAGCCGGTTGTCTCGCGGTCCATCCATTGCACCATATAGTGGCAACCGATCCCGGCGTAGGCGCGGCTCCCCTCTGGGAGCTTGGTTGACGAGTTATGCGGACAGCCCGAACAGAAGTAGGGCACACGCGCGGCGATGTCTTCGGCGTTATCGGCACGTCGTGCGGTATCCAGCGCTTCCATACCCGCCTTGATGCCATCGGTGGTCCGGCCTTCCTCGATAAAGATACCGCCCAGCTTTTCGGCAATCCAGATCGGGTCCAGTGCGCCACGGGTGGGGAACAGCTCTTCGCCATGCTCCATCCCGGCACCACCGCCTTTGTGCCAGCCATAGACGCGGCGATGCGTATCCGAGAACAATGCCTCTTTGATCTGCACCTCGATCAGCTTGCGCTTCTCTTCCACGACGATCACCAGATCGAGCCCTTCGGCCCACTCATGGAACCCCTTCATATCCAGCGGGAAGGTCTGCCCGATCTTATAGAGCGTGATCCCCAGACGTTCGGCTTGGTTCTCGTCGATGTTAAGCAAACTCATGGCGTGGATCACATCCAGCCAGTTCTTGCCGGCTGCCGCGATGCCGATCTTGGCCCCGCTCTTGCCCCACATGCGTTTGTCCATCTTGTTGGCGTGGCTAAACGCCTCTGCGGCAAAGCGCTTATAGTCGATCATCCGCGCTTCTTGCAGATGCGGCGTGTCTTGCAGACGAATGTTCAGCCCGCCCTCCGGCATATCGAACTGCGGGGTGACCAGCTTCATTCGGTTCGGGTCACCATTCACGACCGATGTCGCCTCTACGGTGTCCTTCATCGTCTTGAGCCCGACCCACAGCCCGCTGAAACGGCTTAGCGCCCAGCCATAGATACCGTAGTCCAGGATCTCCTGCACACCGGCGGGGCTGACGACGGGCATATAGGCATCCACCATCGCCCATTCGGACTGGTGCAACACGGTAGAGGATTCACCCGTGTGGTCATCCCCCA
>NZ_DGMH01000004.1:11585-15038 GCF_002388305.1 Sulfitobacter sp. UBA4523 | reverse complement strand
CCGTGTGGTCATCCCCCATGGCCATCAGAACACCACCGTTCACGGACGAGCCCGCCATATTCGCGTGACGCATCACATCGCCAGAGCGGTCCACACCCGGGCCCTTACCGTACCACAGGCCAAACACACCGTCGTACTTCCCCTCACCGCGCAATTCTGCCTGCTGGCTGCCCCATAGGGCCGTAGCGGCAAGATCTTCGTTCAGGCCCGGTTCGAACACGACGTTATGCGCGGCCAGCGTCTTGGCGGCGCGGTCCATCTGAAGGTCAACGGCCCCCAGTGGCGATCCACGATATCCGGTCACGTATCCGGCGGTATTCAACCCTGCCGCCTTGTCCCGTGCCGCCTGCATCATCGTCAGGCGCACCAACGCCTGCGTGCCGTTCAGCAACACGGGCGATTTCTCGAGGTCATACCGGTCAGTTAGTGAAATTTTTTGCGTACCCATAGCGCGTCCTCCCCTACGTGCAATCAATAGCTATGGCATCACACTAGGTCACAAAAGCTGACCTGTCTAGCGTTGTGTCTGACCCTAGGTCATAAAGCGCCAAGGCGCGGGGCTTGATCTTTTGCACCCTCGCCCGATCTATCCGTGATAAGATAACCGCACATATACCGATGCGCCGTGTCGGAGGGTTGTTTTTAAACTGTAAAACGCGCAAAGATGACCGTTCTTGCGAACACTGCGCTCATTATAAAGGTAGTCCTCATGGATTGGGACAAGCTCAGAATATTTCACGCCGTGGCGGACGCGGGCAGCTTGACCCATGCGGGCGATAAGCTGAATTTGTCGCAATCTGCCGTCAGCCGCCAGATCCGCGGACTGGAAGAGCAGCTGAACACCAACCTTTTCCACCGACACGCACGCGGCCTGATCCTGACCGAACAAGGCGAGCTGCTGTTCGACGCCACCGTCGCCATGTCCAAACGGCTTGATACCGCCGCTGCGCGCATCCGCGACAGCGAGGAAGAAGTCTTTGGCGAATTGCGTGTCACCACGACCACGGGCTTTGGCACCCTATGGCTGGCACCGCGTCTGCCGAAGCTCTACGAGAAATACCCCGACCTCAAGGTCGACCTGATGCTCGAAGAACGCGTCCTTGACCTGCCCATGCGCGAAGCCGATGTCGCCATCCGCATGAAAGAGCCGTCGCAAGCCGATCTGGTGCGCAAGAAGCTAATGATGATCAAGATGTGCATGTACGCCTCGCCCGCCTATCTTGCGGCGAACGGCACGCCCCAGCGGCTTGAGGATATGTCGGACCACCGTCTGATCTGCCAGAACACGGACAGCAACCAGGTGCATGCGGGTCTGAACCTGATCCAGCAGCTTATGATGCATGACGTGCGGTCGATGCTGACGGTGAACAACTACTTCGGCGTATTGCAAGCGGTGATCAACAACCTCGGGATCGGCGTACTACCCGACTACCTCATCCAAGACTTTCCCGATCTGGTGCAAGTTCTGCCAGAGACCGAGTCGGCGGATGTGCCCGTATTCCTTGCCTACCCCGAAGAATTGCGCGCCTCCAAGCGGGTCGCGGCCTTTAAAGACTTCGTGCAGGACGAGATCATTACCCACCGCAAACTGCTGCGCGAGAAAGAGTCCCGCTAGCTATGCGAAAACCGCATATCGGACATGTCACAGATTAACGATTCCATCCTTGAACCGTGCACGAACGCCACTTAATTGGGCGGTATGAAGACGGGCGGCTCCGCGCCGCTACTTCATACCTCCCTGTTGGACTCGGCCGAGCTTCGTGCTCGGCCTTTTTTTTGGCTATGGCGCTTCACGAGCCTTAGGTCTTTTCCCCGCGCTGCGCTTGATCTAAGAGGTGTGGCATATTGCTAGGGGAAAACGCGCACCATGACCGAACCAGCCATCACCCAAGACCTGATTTCCAGCCACGGCATCAATGCCGAAGAATATCAGCGTATTCTGGATATCATCGGGCGCGAACCCACCTTTACCGAACTTGGCATCTTTTCGGCCATGTGGAACGAACACTGTTCCTACAAGTCGTCAAAGAAATGGCTGCGTACCCTGCCGACCGAAGGCCCACAGGTGATCTGCGGCCCGGGCGAGAATGCGGGCATCGTTGATATCGGCGATGGCCAAGCGCTGGTCTTCAAGATGGAGAGCCACAACCACCCGTCCTACATCGAACCCTATCAGGGTGCGGCGACCGGCGTGGGCGGCATCCTGCGGGACGTCTTCACGATGGGCGCGCGTCCGATCGCGGCGATGAACTCTCTTAGCTTCGGGTCGCCCGACCACCGCAAGACACGCCAGCTGGTGCATGGCGTGGTCGCGGGTGTGGGCGGCTACGGTAACTGCTTTGGCGTGCCCACGGTGGGCGGCGAAGTGCGTTTTGACACCGCCTATGATGGCAACTGCCTTGTGAACGCCTTTGCCGCCGGTCTGGCCGACACCGACAAGATCTTCTATTCCGCCGCTTCCGGCGTTGGCATGCCGGTCGTTTACCTTGGCGCGAAAACCGGCCGCGACGGTGTGGGCGGCGCGACGATGGCATCGGCCGAGTTCGACGACACCATCGAAGACAAACGTCCCACCGTTCAGGTCGGCGACCCCTTCACCGAAAAGCGCCTGATGGAAGCCACGCTCGAACTGATGGCGACCGGTGCCGTGATTTCGATCCAGGATATGGGCGCTGCGGGCCTGACCTGTTCGGCCGTAGAGATGGGCGACAAGGGCAACCTTGGTGTACGTCTGGACCTCGAAAAGGTCCCGACCCGCGAACACGCCATGACCGCCTACGAGATGATGCTGTCGGAATCCCAGGAACGGATGCTGATGGTCCTGCGTCCCGAGCTTGAGGCAGAGGCGAAAGCCGTCTTCGACAAATGGGACCTCGATTTCGCCATCGTAGGCGAAACAATCGCCGAGGACCGTTTCCTGATCGTGCACAATGGTGAGGTCAAAGCCGACCTGCCGCTTAAAGCGCTCTCGGGCAACGCGCCCGAATACGACCGCCCCTATGTCGAGACACCCGCAGCCGAACCGCTGTCGGATGTCCCCGGCATCGACCCCATCGACGGGCTGAGCGCGCTGATCTCCAGCCCGAACTACGCGTCCAAAGCGTGGGTGTTTGAACAATACGACACAATGGTCATGGGCGACAGCGCCCGCACCCCCGGTCTGGGATCAGGCATCGTACGCGTGCATGGCACCGACAAGGCGATCGCCTTTACCTCGGATGTAACGCCCCGCTACGTCAAGGCGAACCCTGTCGAAGGCGGCAAACAGGCCGTGGCCGAAGCCTACCGCAACCTCTGTGCCGTGGGGGCACTGCCGCTGGCGACCACAGACAACCTCAACTTCGGCAACCCCGAAAAGCCCGAGATCATGGGCCAGTTCGTCGGCGCGATCCGCGGCATCGGTGCCGCCTGCGCAGCACTCGACATGCCCATCGTGTCGGGCAACGTCTCGCT
>NZ_DGMH01000004.1:10627-11521 GCF_002388305.1 Sulfitobacter sp. UBA4523 | reverse complement strand
ACGTGTCGCTGTATAACGAAACCGACGGCAAAGGCATTCTGCCCACCCCCACCATTGGCGCGGTCGGCCTGCTTAGACATACGGAAGAGATCATCGGCAAAGAGGTCCGCGAGGGCCATGTCGCTTTGGTTCTGGGGGCCACCGAAGGTCATATCGGACAATCCGCCCTGCTGCTTGAAGTGTTCAACCGCCGCGATGGCGACGCCCCCCATGTCGATCTGGCGCTGGAGAAGGCCCACGGTGAATTCATCCGCGCCAACCGCGCGTTGATCAAAGCCTGCACCGACCTGTCTGACGGCGGTCTCGCGCTGGCAGCCTTTGAACTGGCGGACGAGGCCGGCGTCGGCGTGACCCTGGATTCTGCCGATACGCAGGTTCTGTTTGGCGAGGATCAAGCCCGCTATCTGATCGCCTGTAACTTCGATCAGGCCGAAGCCCTGATGATCGCCGCGCAAAACGCCGGTCTGCATCTGGAAAGCGTCGGCAAGTTCGGCGGGGATCAAGTCAACTTCGGCGGCGTCAAAGCGCCTTTGGCTGACCTGTCGGCGACCTATCGCGGGGCTTTTGCCGAAACCTTCGCCTAAGGGGTCGCCCCCATCATCTGCATCAATCGCGTTTTCTCGCCCCGGTCATCGGGGCGGGAGATCACCTCTGCCAGTTCTTGCAACGACGCAATCGAGTGACCGGCCCGAAAACTGTCGGTGAAGGGCAGCATCGCACGGATACCCGCCGCTTTGGGCGCGAATCCGTCCCACCGCAGCAGCGGATTTAGCCAGATCAGCCGACGTGCGGACAGATGCAACCGCTGCATCTGTCGCGCCAGATCATCGGGCGCATCGCGGTCCAGCCCGTCAGTGATCAACAGCACAACCGCACCCTGCCCCATGACCCGCC
>NZ_DGMH01000004.1:3763-10522 GCF_002388305.1 Sulfitobacter sp. UBA4523 | reverse complement strand
CGCCCTGCCCCATGACCCGCCGCGACCAGTCGCGGTTGAACGCCTCGATACAGGCCCCGATGCGCGTGCCGCCCTCCCAATCCTGAGCCTCTGCCCCCGCCGCCTTGAGCGCTGCATCCACGTCGCGCGTCGCCAGATGGCGGGTGATATTGGTCAGCCGCGTGCCAAAGGTAAACGCATGCACCTGCGCCCACCCCGCGCCCTTGGCATTGCTCACCGCATGCAGGAAATGCAGCACCATGCGGGAATATTGGCTCATGGAACCGGAGATATCGCACAGCACCACCAGATTGGGATAGCGTGGGCGCGGGGTTTTCAGCACCAGCTTGTCCATCTCTCCGCCGCGGCGCAGCGCGGCCCGCAGGCTGCGCCGCGCGTCGATCCGCCCCCTTGGGGACGTCATGGCACGGCGTGACGGCATGGGTTTGACCGGCAGGCGCAACCGCGCCAGCATCTTCTTGGCCTCCGCCACCTCTGCGAGGCTCATCAGTTCGAAATCAAGACTGCGCAGCCGTTCTTGCGAGGACATGGTCAGGCTGGCATCGATCTCGATCTCTGTCTCGCGCTCGTCTTGCGGGTGTTCGCGGTCGCGTTCCGGCGCTTCGGCACCGTCCAGCAACGCCTCTGCCGCGCGTTTCTCGGCGGCTTGGGCGGGCCGGTCTTCCTGCACGCCACGGATCGCGGGCAGCATCGCGGCCATCATATGTTCCAGATACCGCGGGTCGCGCCAATAAAGCCGGAAGAGCTGCGCAAAGACGGTCCGGTGTTCAGGACGGTTCACAAAGCAGGCGTGCAGGGTCCAGTAGAAATCGGTTTTGTCGGTGAACCCCGCCACCTCTACCGCGCGGATCGCGTCGATCACGCGACCGGGGCCGATGGGCAGACCGGCGCGGCGCAAGGCACGGGCGAAATGGGTGATATTGCCGGCGAGTTTGGGGTTATCGGGCAAATCCAGGGGCAGATGTTCCATCAGGTCGCCAGCCGCCGGGGGCTGTCGGCCCCCGGACCCCCGAGGATTTTAGACCATTTGGAAGCGGCAGTATCCGTCAAGGGGGTGCGTCCAGCGTGGCTTTGGCTTGATCGAGGATGCGTTTCGCCTCTGATCCTTGCAGTTTGGCGATATCATCCTGGTATTTCAGGATCGCCCCAAGCGTATCCGCAATGGTTTCGGGGCTAAGGTTGATCACATCCAGCGCCAGCAGACATTTTGCCCAATCAATGGTTTCGGCCACGCCGGGCTTCTTGAACAGGTCCTCGGTCCGAAGGTGTTGGACAAAGGCCACGACCTCGCGGCTGAGCGCGGCTGAGGCTTCGGGGGCGCGGGCGGCCAGAATCTCCATCTCGCGGGGGAAATCGGGATAGTCGACCCAGTGATAAAGACAGCGGCGTTTGAGCGCGTCATGCACCTCGCGCGTGCGGTTCGAGGTCAGGATCACGATGGGCGGCTCGGGGGCCTTTATCGTGCCGAGTTCGGGAATCGTGACCTGAAAATCGCTGAGCGCCTCAAGCAGGAAGGCTTCGAACGGGGCGTCCGTGCGGTCAAGCTCGTCGATCAACAGGATGGGCGCACCGCGTCCGTCAGGGCGCATCGCTTCAAGCAAGGGGCGTTCGATCAGAAAGTCGTCGCTAAAGAGTTCTGTTGTGAGCTGCTGTCGCGAGCGATCGCCCGTGGCCTCGGCCGTGCGGATTGCCACCATCTGGGCAGGGAAGTTCCATTCGTAGACCGCCGTGGCGGCGTCCAGCCCTTCATAGCATTGCAACCGGATCAACTTGCGGTCCAAGGCCAGCGCCAATGCTTTGGCGATCTCTGTCTTGCCGACGCCTGCCTCTCCCTCGAGGAACAGCGGCCGGCCCAAGGTCAGGCTCAGGAACACCACCGTGGCCAAAGGCCGCCCGCAGACATATCCCTGCCCCGCAAGCAGCTCTTGCACGGCGTCGATCGAAGGGGGCAGTTGCATGGCATTCTCCGGTTGTGATTGGGACGAGTGGTGCATTCTGATCCCGCGCGGTCAAGGGGTCTGCACGGGGTTCAGCAGACTCTATGCCTTGGAGCGACCACAGAATGTGCTATAAATGTGCTTCAAATCTCCGCATTTTCGCCTTAATGCGCCGATACCTCAGACCAAAAGCCAGGGGGTTTCCTGTGCCCAGATACGATTGAGGAAGTTTACCATGATCGATACCGCCGTAACGCTCGACACGTCTTTTGAGGACTATTCCAAAAGCGAGTGGATGGATGCTGTGAAGCAGGTCGCGCAGAATGGCGGGTTCTATGAAGCGCTCGGGTCACGACACCACGCGATGTTTCTGGAAAAATCCTCTACCCTGCTGGTCAGCTTTGAAACCATCAACGGGATGCGCGCCTTGTCATCGATGGCGCATCCTTTGGGGTGGGAAATGGTGCGCAGCGAAGGCTGGTCGCATCTTTGTCTGGCGTCAGAAGGGGATACATGGTTCCGCGACGCGCCAGTTTACGTGTTTTTCGACCGGCTGATCGACGATGGCTTTTTCGACAGCTTTGACCGCGTGGTCTTTTATGGCGCGGGTCCGGGCGGCTATGCTGCTGCGGCATTCTCTGTCGCGGCACCGGGTGCAAAGGTCGTTGCCATCCAGCCGCAAGCGACGCTGGACCCCAGCGTGACCGAATGGGACGATCGCTTTGTCGAGATGCGGCGCACGGATTTCACCTCCCGGTTCGGATATGCCCCCGATATGCTGGACGCGGCCGAGGCCGCTTTTGTGATCTATGACCCGACTGTGCCGCTGGACGCGATGCATGCCAGCCTCTTTACCCGCCCCAATGTGACCAAACTTCGGATGCGGCGCATGGGCACGGCGTTGCAATCGAAACTGCTGGAGCTTGACCAGTTCGAAAACCTGCTGACCCTTGCAGCCGATGGCGAGCTGACAATCGCGAGCTTTGCACGCATCGCCCGGGCGCGCCGCGATCACCGCCCCTATCTGAAAGGCCTGCTTGCCGCGCTGGAACGCGAGCAGCGCGATCCGTTGACGCTCACGCTATGCAATTTCGTGACAGGGCATATGTCGGCCCCTCGGTTTGTCCGGCGCAAAAAGCAGTTAGAGGCCGAACTGGCCCTGCGCGTCGCACAGGAAAACGGGACTGCAGAGGAACAGGATACGCAATCGCAGGATGTAGCCAAAACCACCGGCTGACGTTTGCTGCGGTCCCTTTGACCAACCCGAGACTAGCGCGCCCGCACGCCCTGTGCTAGCGGGGAGCCCATGACACAGACCCTCACGCTTCGACGCCCCGATGATTGGCACCTGCACCTGCGCGACGGCGCGATGCTGGACGCCGTGTTGCCCCATACCGCCGCGCATTTTGCCCGCGCCATCATCATGCCCAATCTGGTGCCCCCGGTGGTGCGCGGTGCCGATGCAGCCGCCTACCGCGATCGTATCCTCGCGGCACTGCCCGAGGGCGCGGATTTCAAACCGCTGATGACCCTGTATCTGACCGAGGATACCGATCCCGACGATGTGGCCGCCGCCCATGCCAGCGGGTTGATCACCGCGGTCAAGCTCTACCCCGCCGGTGCGACGACAAATTCAGCCAGCGGCGTGTCGAACTTTGACAATGTTGCGCCCGTGCTGGAACGCATGGCCGAGATCGGCCTGCCCCTGTGCACCCACGGCGAGGTCACCGACCCCGAGATCGACATTTTCGACCGCGAGGCCGTGTTCATCGACCGCGTGCTTGACCCGATCCGCACCCGTCATGCGGGGCTGAAAGTCGTGATGGAGCATATTACCACCGCCGACGCCGCCCAATATGTCACGGAAAGCACCGGCAATCTGGGCGCGACCATCACCACGCACCATCTGGTGATCAACCGCAACCATATCCTCGCCGGTGGGATCAAACCGCATTACTACTGCCTGCCCGTCGCCAAACGCGAAAGCCACCGTCTGGCCCTGCGCGCTGCCGCGACTTCGGGCGACGCGCGCTTCTTTCTGGGCACGGATTCCGCGCCGCACACGGACGCGAACAAGCTGCTGCCCTGCGGCTGTGCCGGCTGCTTTACCGCGCCCAATACGATGTCGATCCTGGCCGAGGTCTTTGAACAGGAAGACGCGCTGGACCAATTGGAACGGTTTACCTCGCTGAACGGGCCGGATTTCTACGGGTTGGCCCCGAACGAGGCGACGATGACGCTGACCCGCGCACCGGCGACCTACCCCGATCACATCGAGACGCCCGACGGGCCGGTCACCGTGTTCGATCCGATGATGCCGCTGAACTGGTCCGTCACCGACTGACGCCCCCCTACCAAAGACAGTTTACCGGTCGCAGCAGGATGAGACCGGCCACCACCGCCCTCAACGCCAAGGCCCCAAAAGGAACGCATGACATGATCCCCACCAGCTACCCCGACTCTACCGAAATGGCGCGCTTGACCGCGCGGATGTTGCTGGAGATCAAGGCCGTTCATTTCAACGCGGCAGAGCCCTTTACCCTCGCCTCCGGCCTGCCGAGCCCGACCTATATCGATTGCCGCAAGCTGATCAGCTATCCGCGCATCCGCGCCACCCTGATGGATTTCCTGACCGTCACCGTGATGCGCGAAGCGGGGTTCGAGGCGTTTGACAATATCGCGGGCGGTGAAACCGCGGGCATCCCCTTTGCCGCGATGGTGGCCCAGCGCATGGCGCTGCCCATGACCTATGTGCGCAAGAAGCCCAAAGGCTATGGCCGCAACGCCCGCATTGAAGGTGAAATGACCGAAGGCCAACGCGTTTTGCTGGTCGAGGATCTAACCACCGATGGTGGCTCAAAGATCAGCTTTGTCGACGCGATTCGCGATACTGGTGCAACCTGCGCGCATACGGCGGTGATCTTTTACTACGGTATTTTTCCGCAGACAGAAAAGACCTTGGGCGATCACGGGGTTACGTTGCACAGCCTGTGCACCTGGTGGGATGTGCTGGCCGAGGCCAAAGCGCAGAACGCGTTTGACACAGAAACCCTGACCGAAGTCGAAGCCTTCCTGAACGCGCCAGAAGCGTGGCAGGATGCGCGGAAAAAAACCTAAGCAATCCACATGATATTGTGTCGCGTGGTGTAAAATCACGCGACATATGCTACGCTAGCGCAGAGATAAGGTTATCCACAGCTTATAAAGATTGCGGGATGACGGGCGGCTCGGGTAGATAAGCCTCGGGTCATTAATCAGTGGGGCAACACGTAGCATGAACGAGATTTCAAGCATCGACGGTAACCAGCTAACGGTTCAAGCGGCCGAGACAATGCCGCATTCCATCGAAGCGGAACAGCAGTTGTTGGGCGCGATCCTGACCAACAACGATATCTACGACCGCGTGGCGTCTGTCATCGGTCCCAAGCATTTCTACGACCCCGTTCACGCCCGTATTTTCGAGATCGCCGCCGCGCGGATCGCCAAGAACAACCTTGCCTCCCCCGTGACGCTCAAGGCGTTTATGGAGGATGACGAAGGGCTGAAAGAACTGGGCGGCCCCGCCTATCTGGTGCGCCTTGCCGGTGCCGCGATCAGCGCCTTTGCCGTGCGCGACTATGCGCAGATGATCTATGATCTGGCGGTGCGCCGCGACCTGATCCAGCTGGGCCGTGACATCGCGGCCAAAGCCGCACAGGTCGATGTCGCGTCAGAGCCGCGCGAACAGATCGTCGAGGCCGAACAGAAACTCTATAAGCTCGCCGAGCAGGGTCAGACCGAAAGCGGTTTCCAGAGCTTTCTCAAAGCCGTGACCGATGCGGTCAACGTGGCCAATGCGGCCTACCAACGCGACGGTGGCCTATCCGGTGTCTCTACCGGTCTGATTGATATGGATAAAAAGCTGGGCGGCTTGCACCCCTCTGACCTTTTGATCCTTGCCGGTCGTCCGTCGATGGGGAAAACCTCGCTTGCGACAAACATCGCCTTCAACGTCGCCAAAGCCTACCGCCGTGGCACCTTGCATGACGGCACCGAAGGCGCTGTAGATGGTGGCGTTGTCGGGTTCTACAGCCTCGAGATGAGCGCGGAGCAGTTGGCCGCGCGTATCCTGTCCGAAGCGGCCGAGATCCCGTCCCACCAGATCCGGTCGGGTGATATGACAGAGACCGAATTCCGCCGTTTCGTCGATGCCGCCAAAGCGCTGGAAGCCTGCCCGCTGTATATCGACGACACGCCCGCCCTGCCAATCTCCCAGGTCGCGGCCCGCGCGCGGCGTCTGAAACGCTCGCGCCAGGGGCTGGACCTTCTGATCGTCGACTACCTGCAACTTCTGCGCGGCACCGGCAAGGCCGACAACCGCGTCAACGAGGTCTCCGAGATCACCCAAGGTCTGAAGGCCATCGCCAAGGAGCTCAACATCCCCGTCATCGCGCTCAGCCAGCTCTCCCGCCAGGTCGAATCGCGCGAGGACAAGCGCCCGCAGCTTTCCGACCTGCGCGAATCCGGCTCGATCGAGCAGGACGCGGATGTGGTCATGTTCGTCTATCGCGGCGAGTATTACAAAGAACGCGAGAANNATCGCCCTGTCGCAGCTGTCGCGTCAGGTGGAAAACCGCGAAGATAAGCGCCCGCAGCTGTCGGACTTGCGTGAATCCGGGTCGATCGAACAGGATGCCGACGTCGTGATGTTCGTGTTCCGCGAGGAATACTATAAAGAACGCGAAAAGCCCGGCGATCACGAGCTGGATAAAATGGCGATCTGGCAAGAAGAGATGGAGCGTCTGCACGGTCGCGCCGAAGTGGTCATCGGCAAGCAGCGTCA
>NZ_DGMH01000004.1:3228-3502 GCF_002388305.1 Sulfitobacter sp. UBA4523 | reverse complement strand
GATCAGGAGTTCTGATCGCCACACCCCGTTAATTTGATGAATACACGCCCTGTGCGCAGGTCAGACAACCGCCGCGCGGGCGATCTCTGCCTCTGACAGATTGTATTTCGCGGCAAAGCGTTCCCGCGCCGCGATCAGCCTTGGGTCATTGGGTCGCATCCCCAAAGTACGAATAAATTCAATCCGTTGCTGGTGCTTTAGCGCCTCGCGGTCAATCGCCGTCCCCATAGCTCGGTCAATCACGGCCCCGCCGGGGCTGACGTGGAACCACTTG
>NZ_DGMH01000004.1:2455-3101 GCF_002388305.1 Sulfitobacter sp. UBA4523 | reverse complement strand
CGGAAGTGATGCTGGTTGTGCAGCGTGGTCACATAACGCTCTACCCGCGTTTTTGGCACGTTCACATGGGCGGTCATGTGGAACCATTCATAGACCAGAAAGGTCAGCACCCCGCCCACTGGCACGATGGCCACGGCGATCCAGCCTGCCTGCGGCACACCAAACAGGGCAAGAGCACCCCACAGCAGCCCTCCGTTCACCAGTAGCATCGGCAAAGCGACCCAGATCGGCACGAAAAACAGTTTGGTGTTGGTCGGGAAATCATGATGACCGTAGTGCGCCATATACAGCAGGTTGAATGCCCATTGCGCCCGCGGGGGCGACAGGTGGAACACATAGCGGTGCAGGTTGTATTCATTCAGCATTTGCGCGGCGACCCCCAAGGGGATCAGCGCCCAGACCCATAGCGGCGCGAACAGCGCCAATCCCACCAGCCCGGCCCCACAGGCGACCGCCATCACCACGACGGCCGCATGCGAGAACATGATACGCAAGCGCATCATCAGCGGTGCCCCTTACTCGGGCGACAGGGTTTCATAGCGCAACCCTTTGGCGGTGTCCTTGTCGAACCCCTTCCAATAGCTGTGATCCTCCTTCGGGGTGCCATCCTCGTTCATCGACCAGACCCCGTCGTTGGAGTTTTCGA
>NZ_DGMH01000004.1:1875-2304 GCF_002388305.1 Sulfitobacter sp. UBA4523 | reverse complement strand
CAGATCAAGATAGGCCCCCATCTCGGCATCGCCCTTGAGATGCTGTGCCATCCAGACGGTGGCGAAATGCTGCGCGATGTTGTTCATGCGCACCGTGTCCCAGACCGGATCGGTATAGTGGCCCGAGACGTTGAACCCCAGATCAGCGTCATCGCGAAAGGATTCCGCAGGCGCAGGCATCGGGGCCGCCGCATTATGGCCGCCGTTTTCAAAGGTCAGCAAGGCGCGGTCGACGCTGCTGGCGTTTTCCCAAATGGCGCGCACACCTTTTTCGTAAAGCGATACCATATCCTCGGACCCGGCCATGAAGAGCATGGGGATCTGCACGCCCTTCAGACCTTCGGCATCCCAGAAGCCTGTGTTCATGCCCCAGGGGCCGATCGCGATGGCGGTTTTGATCCTTGGGTCGGGCAGGTTGTTATGCGTCTC
>NZ_DGMH01000004.1:1498-1782 GCF_002388305.1 Sulfitobacter sp. UBA4523 | reverse complement strand
TCGGGCAGGTTGTTATGCGTCTCGGACCCCGCCTGATGGATGCCCAAGGTGCCATGCGGCCCGCCCCAGCCATAGCCGACCGACGCTTCGGTCACGCCACCACCTGCGGTGATCACCGCGCCGTAGCCGCCCATGGAATAGCCGATCAAACCGGTGTTATCCGCATCCACCAACCCATTGAGAAAAGAGCTTTCGTCTTGCGACAGGCGGGCCATTTCATCCAGCACGAAAAGCTGGTCCAGCGACCGGTTCACCAGCGTAGAGCCAAAGGCCGCCTGCGTGCG
>NZ_DGMH01000004.1:599-1317 GCF_002388305.1 Sulfitobacter sp. UBA4523 | reverse complement strand
GCGGTGTCGCCGGTGGCCCCGTCTGCGGCGGGGTACCAGACCTCGACCGTCAGCGGGCGATCATAGCGCGGCAGGGTTTCTGGTTTGTCCGCTGCGGGATCGATGGACAGGATATCGATCTGATCCTTATGCACCAGGTCAAGCTGGCGTACGCCGATCGCTTCGTCGCCATAGGCCGCCATATCAGGGGCTGTGGGCATCTGGGTATCGATCCGGTTCTCGGCCAGCGCCATAGGCGCGGCCATCGCCGTGACCACCGCCAGCACGGGCCCCGTTGTCATTGTTGAAACTCGCATTGAACTCTCTCCCGTTTTATATGCGGCTACTGCGCGCAGCCTGTCTTTTGTCAGGAACCAAGCTATCGCGTTCGCGCCACCATGCAAGCATCATGCGAAGGTTTCGTTACGTTAGGGAAATGGGCCAAACATTCCGCCCCTCTTCCCGCATGGCGAGGGATTATTGGCCGGTGGCCTTGCTCGTGGCTTGACCTTGGCGGGCATACGGTCAAAACAAATCCCATGACAACAGCCACCCTCTCTATCGACCTCAATGCGATTGCCGCCAATTGGCAGGCGCTGAACAAAATGACCGGCTGCGACACCGGTGCCGTGATCAAGGCAAACGCCTATGGTCTGGGCGTTGACCGCGTGGCCCCGGTTCTTGCCGCCCAGGGCGCGCGCAAGTTCTTTGTCGCTGTCGCGGAAGAGGGCGTGGCCCT
>NZ_DGMH01000004.1:0-512 GCF_002388305.1 Sulfitobacter sp. UBA4523 | reverse complement strand
CGTCGCGTGTTGGGGCCCGGCCCTGCGATCAACGTCTTTGCGGGGCATATGCCCGGTGACGCCGATATGATCCGAAGCGCGGCCCTGACGCCGATGATCAATTCGGTCGATCAGATGATCGCCCATGTCGAAGCCCTGCCCGGCCATCGTTTCGGGGTGCAACTGAACAGCGGCATGAACCGCCTTGGGATGGACCCCGCGGAATGGGCCGCGCTGCGCGACATCGCCCTGGCGCAGAACCCGACCATGATCATGTCGCATCTGGCCTGCGCGGACGAACCGAACCACCCTATGAATGCCCGCCAGCTCAAGACGTTCCGCGAGATGACGGATGGGTTGAACGTGCCACGATCCTTGGCCGCGACGGGGGGGATCATGCTTGGCCGTGACTACCACTTTGACCTGACCCGCCCGGGCATCGGGGTCTACGGCGGATTGCCCTTCGCCGATGCGATGCCGGTGGTGACGCTGGATGTGCCTGTCATTCAGGTGCGCGAAGTCGCCACGGGCCA
>NZ_DGMH01000019.1:72975-76186 GCF_002388305.1 Sulfitobacter sp. UBA4523 | reverse complement strand
GAAATGCTTTGCCACATGGTCGGTCTTTGACTTCATGGCGCAGTATATGGATGGGTCCACGTCCTCCTCGCTCTATGAGGTCAAACTGGGGTACGAGAAATTCGGCGGCGAAACCCACGCGTATTCAGTGGCCTACGACGATGACGAGATCGCCGAGGTGCTGGCCAATAGCGACAAGATCATCTTCAACTCCANNGACATCAAGATGCCGCGCATGGACGGCATGGACCTGCTCCAGCGGTTGCGCCAGAAAAGCGCGGTGCCAGTCATTTTCCTGACCTCCAAGGATGATGAGATCGACGAGGTGCTGGGCCACGCCGACAAGATCATCTTCAACTCCATCGGGCAGCTGGACCGTTTCGATGCGGCATCGGCAGGGCATACGCGCGGGCTGCGGGTGAACCCCGGTGTATCGACATCGGAATTCGATCTGGCCGACCCCGCCCGTCCCTTCAGCCGTTTGGGCGAACATGATCCGGCGCAGATCGCCGCCGTGGCCGACCGCATTACCGGGCTGATGTTCCACAACAACTGCGAGAATGACGATTTTGACCGCTTCGCCGACATGCTGACGTTGATCGAGGACCGCTTTGGCGACACGATCCACCGGATGGACTGGATCAGCCTTGGCGGCGGCATCCATTTCACCGGCGACGGCTACCCGCTGGACCGTCTGGCCGCGCGGTTGAAAACCCTGTCGGATACCTATGGCGTGCAGGTCTACCTCGAACCGGGCGAAGCCGCGATTACCGGTGCCGCCACGCTAGAGACGACCGTGCTCGACACGCTGCACAACGGCAAGAACCTTGCCATCGTCGACAGCTCCATCGAGGCGCATATGCTTGATCTGCTGATCTACCGCGAGCCCGCAAAAGTGGCCCCGAACACCGGCGACCACGACTGGATGATCTGCGGCAAATCCTGCCTTGCGGGCGACATCTTTGGCGAGTTCAAGTTCGACGCCCCGCTTAAACCCGGTGACCGCATTTCGTTTCAGGACGCTGCGGGCTATACTATGGTCAAGAAGAACTGGTTCAACGGCGTCCAGATGCCCGGCATCGCCATTCGTGAACTTGATGGAACGATCACATCGGTCCGGTCATTCGACTACGAGGATTTCAAATCCGCCCTCTCCTAACCCTTCCCTTACAAGAGGTGTACTGAATACATGAAACGTAACGTTCTTATCATCGGCGCCGGTGGCGTGGCTCAGGTCGTGGCGCATAAATGCGCGCAAAATAATGACGTGTTGGGCGATCTGCATATCGCCAGCCGCACCGTGTCAAAATGCGAAGCGATCATTGAAAGCGTGCATGCCAAAGGCGCGATGAAACAGGACGGCGTATTCAAGGCCCATGCGGTCGACGGGATGGACAGCGACGCGGTAGAGGCGCTAATCAACGAGCTTGGCGTGCAAATTGTGATTAACGTCGGCTCGCCCTTCGTGAACATGACCGTGCTCGAAGCCTGCATCCGCACCGGTGTCGCCTATATCGACACGGCTATTCACGAAGACCCGACCAAAATCTGCGAAACGCCGCCTTGGTACGGCAACTACGAATGGAAACGCCGCGAGGATTGCGCCAAGGCCAACACCACCGCCATTCTGGGGGCAGGCTTCGATCCCGGTATGGTCAACGCCTTCGCCCGTTTCGCCGTGGACGAATTCATGGACGACGTGAAGTCCATCGACATCGTCGACATCAACGCGGGCAATCACGGCAAGTATTTCTCGACCAACTTCGACCCCGAGATCAACTTCCGCGAATTCACCGGCACGGTCTACAGCTGGCAGGAAGGCGCGTGGCAAGAGAACAAGATGTTCGAGGTCGGCCGCGAATGGGATCTGCCCGTCGTTGGCAAGCAGAAGGCCTATATGTCCGGCCATGACGAGGTGCATTCGCTCGCCGCGAACTATCCGGAGGCCGACGTGCGCTTCTGGATGGGCTTTGGTGATCACTACATCAATGTCTTCACCGTGCTGCAGAACCTTGGCCTGCTGTCTGAACAGCCCGTTGTGACCGCCGAAGGGCTCGAGGTCGTGCCGCTGAAGGTGGTCAAAGCCGTGCTACCCGACCCATCGACCCTTGCGCCGAACTATACTGGTAAGACCTGCATTGGCGATCTGGTCAAAGGCACCAAGGACGGCAAGGATGTAGAGGTGTTTGTCTACAACGTCGCCGACCACAAAGACGCCTATAACGAGGTCGGCAGCCAGGGCATTTCCTATACCGCTGGCGTGCCCCCCGTGGCGATGGCGATGCTGATTGCCGATGGCACCTATGACACTGGCACGATGGTGAACGTCGAAGAGCTGGACCCAAAGCCGCTGTTCGCCCTGCTCGACACCATCGGTCTGCCGACCCGTGTCAAACTGGCGGATCAGGACACTGGCTGGGACGAGGCCATCGCCTAAGCCTGCCGCCTGAGGCACCCACACCAACAACCCGCGCGCCCTTGCACCCGCGCGGGTTACCTCGCCCCGAGGGGCCGTACCCCCATAAAATCAAACGATTAAACACAAACAGCCCCGCGCGCGATCATGCGTGCAGGGCGATCAATTTGATTATAAAAAATGCAGACGGTTGGTAAGCGGTGCGCCGCCCCCACACTTACAGCATAGCGCCTGATCTGCGATTCAGAGGCTTCTTTGAGTTGTGGGGAGTTTCTCGATGGGAGCTACAAGCGAGTTTCTGGCAAGGGTGCCGCGACGGACTGATGGCAAGCGAGATTGGCCACCGGAGCTGAAGGCGCGGATCGTGGCTGAGACGCTGATTGAGGGCGAGACGGTCAAGGCGGTGGCGAAGCGGTATGAGTTGATCCCCAGCACGGTATCTGACTGGCGGCGGATGGCGCGACAAGGCAAACTGGTGCTGCCCAATTTGGACGGCATTGATTTTGTGCCTGTTGAGATTGAGGCGTCTGTGCCGGTTGCCCAGCCTTCGCCGGTCATATCTTCCGGTAAGATTGATTTGATCAAAGGGGATGTCACGGTTCGTCTTGATGCAGCAACGCCCGCGGCACGGGTTGCTGAGATCGCACGGGCTTTGGCACCGTGATCACGCCATCCCATAAGGTCCGGATCTTTGTGGCCAGTGATCCGGTGGACTTTCGCAAGGGCCATGACGGGCTGGCGGCCTTGGTGCAGAGCCATCTGCGTCAAAAGCCGTTTGATGGGTCGGTCTATGTGTTCCGGGCCAAGCGGGCAGAT